>JAJRRJ010000113.1 GCA_024279575.1 Alphaproteobacteria bacterium
CAATCCCGTGCGTTGCGCGCAGCACTGGCGGAGCCGGATAAAACCAAAGCCAACCTTCGCCAACTGTTACAGGCCACACAATTGGCACCCGCCAAGGAAATCGTCAGGGAAGCGCTCGAGGCATTTGATTTTACCCAAGCTGATTGCCAGCGCGTTTTTGCTATTACCCCGCCTAATTCGAAGCAAATCCCATTTGAAGACAAGCTAGAACGTATGGATTGGGATAATATTGATCTGGAGGATCTATTCGGCCTGTTTTTAACTCAAAAAGGAACGGTGCCAGCAAGCGGTTTCCCCAAAAAGAAAATTTGTAAAGAAGACCCGGCGCTGGCGGAAAAAATGCTGGCCCAGGCCCGCCGGCTTGAGCATACTTATGCGGAGCTTAAAACTGTTACTCTTATCACCCGTTCCAATGCTTTGCTCGACGTTATGGGAACCATCCAATCGCGTTATGAGACAGAAAAAAGCCGTTCAGGACGCCTTGATTTTGATGATCTGATTATCGGGTTTGAACATCTCTTGTCTGGAGGGGCCAGTGCTGACTGGGTCAGATACAAGCTTGATGCGGGCATGACCCATATTCTTGTTGATGAAAGCCAGGACACCAACCCGGATCAATGGCGGGTCGTAAATTTACTGGTGGACGACTTTTTTTCCGGGGACACCGCCAAAAACATAAACCGTACCATTTTTGGTGTCGGAGACGAGAAACAGTCAATTTTCGGCTTTCAGGGGGCAAAGCCTGAATTGTTCAGGCAAACCGGGGCCGCGCTAAAGATAAAGGCCGGAGCCGCAAAAAAACCATGGGAAAACATCCGGTTTCCGGCAAGCTTTCGTACACTGGAAAATATTTTGGAAGCGGTTGATATCTTGTGTTCACGCAAAGATATTCAAACCGCATTATTGTCCACTGACTTTTGTGTAACGCACGAAAGCGCCCGCCTTGACAAGGGGGGAAGCGTGACACTTTGGCCCCCTGTTGTGGTCGAAAAAGAAAAAGATAGCAGCACGCAATACCCAACCACCCCGCCAAACTCCCAAAAAGGGGGACCACGCCTGACCGCTGAGAGGATCGTGGCGCAAATCAAACACTGGATTGACAATAAAAGACCCTTTGGCGCGCGCGGGCGGGCTGTTGTGGCCGATGATATTCTGATTCTGGTTCAAACGCGGGGGCTTGTATTCAGGGAAGTCATTCGCGAACTTAAAAACCAGAATATTCCAACGCCGGGTGCCGACCGTCTTTCCATCAGCGATCATATTGTAATTGCTGACCTGCTGGCGCTTGGGGATATTATGCTGGACCGACACGATGATCTTACATTGGCAGCACTTTTACGCTGCGCGCTGTTTGAACTTTCCATGGATGACCTTGAGACCATCTGTGTGCAGCGCCCTGTCGATATGTCAGTTTGGGAAGCGCTTGAGCAGGCGGCACCAACCAGTTCTGCTGCAAAGAAAGCATTTGATGAACTCAACGGGTTAAAAAATTCCCTTGATCAAAGTCGCCCGTTTGAATTTTTTGCTGAACTTTTGTTTTCCCGCGGGGGGCTGAAAAAATTCCATGGGCGCCTTGGGGAAGAAATTGACGATCTTATTGATGTATTTCTAAACATGGCTTTGGAGCACGAGCAAAGTGAACAACCCTCACTTCAGGGGTTTATTGCCAGTCTGCGCGCGCAGGATATTGAAGTAAAACGGGAGCTTTCCGAAGGGGGGGGCGGTGTGCGCGTGATGACTGTGCACGGGGCAAAGGGCCTTGAGGCCCCCATTGTTATTCTGGCTGACGCCAACAAAAAACCGCGCGCAATCGACAGTGTTATCATTGAGGGGGGCGACAAACCCCTATTTGTACTGGCAACCAAAAAGGAGCACACAACCCAGTCCCGCCAAGCTATTCACTCCCCCGCACAAGCCAGAGAAGATGCTGAATACTGGCGCAAACTTTATGTCGCCATGACAAGAGCCGAGGATGAATTATACATAACCGGAGTTGCGCCCCTTTCTGCAACTGACCTGAAAGCAGATGCGCCCCAACCCTCCTGGTATGGTGCAATCCATGGGGCTTTGGAGGGGAACTTTGCCGAAGTGGATATTTACGGGGAAACTGAAAAAGCTCTTAGATTTCCCCTGAACCTTACGCCTCCAAAAGAGGTTTTGGCACAGGAAGCAGCCCCCGCTATACAAAAGGATTTTACACCAGCAGAACCTTTGTCCAAGGCAATACATGTTGAAATTATTCGCCCCTCAACCGCCTTTGAGGGGGACATACAACATGATCAAAAAACTGAAATACCCATCGGCGAAATACTGGACGCTCAGCGTGCGCGGCAGAGGGGCACTGCCTTACATTTACTACTGGAACACCTTGTTCCCATTGAAAGAGCCAAGCGGACACAGGTAGGTCTTGATGCATTATCAAGGCTCTTGCCCGCAGAGCCTGATATGCACACAGAGCTGGTCGATAAGGCGAATTCCATTCTTGAGGGGCCACATGCACAATTACTGTTCGGGCCGCACTCAAGAGCAGAGTTGCCGGTTTTTGTTTTTGCAGAAAAAAATAGAAAGCCCATTCAGATTATCGGGCGAATTGATCGCATTGTCGCCGATGAGCGCACTGTCCTGCTGGTGGATTTCAAGTCCAACGCCAATCCGCCACAAAACTCTAATCAGATCGGGGCTGCCTATGAAACACAGATGGGATTATATTTGCGATGCGCCAACAAACTGTTTGAAACGCATAAAGTGAGTTGCGCCATCTACTGGACAAGCAATGAAACTTTAATGGATTTGGACAATGATATGCTCTTAAAAACAACCAAAGGGTTCAATATAATTTGAAGCCCTTGAAACCTGCGCCGACTCTTTCTAAATGTGGGTATAACAGTATTTGCTAATGAAAGGCATCAGCCATGACAATTAAAGTAACAGACGCCGATTTTGACAAGGAAGTCCTGAAATCCAGTGAACCAGTGCTGGTGGATTTCTGGGCAGAATGGTGTGGCCCGTGCAAGGCTATCGGCCCGATGCTCGAAGAGCTATCTGTCGATCTGGCGGGAAAAGTAAAAATCGCCAAGTTGAATATTGATGAAAACCAGAATACCACCATTAAATATGGTGTGCGTTCAATCCCTACTATGATTTTGTTCAAAAACGGCGAAGCCGTGGACATCAAAGTGGGGGCGGGAACACCCAAAGCAGGTATGGCCAAGTGGCTTGAAAGCCACGTTTAGTCACTTTACTTGTTTTGATATAATCAGCGCCACCAGTTTTAATCTGGTGGCGTTTTATTTTGCGCCAGAACTTCTCCCGCCAAGTGAAGAGAACCGCAAACAACCAGACGTGCATTATTAATCCGGCTCGAAGCGGCAATAGCGGCTTGGACATTTTCTACCGGTGAAGCAGCAAAACCCAGCTTTTGTGCAAGCTCTGCCAGTTCAAAACTATCCCATGAAGCCCGTTCACCCTGTAATGGAAGTGTGAATATTCGGGTTTTTCCAGGATCAAATTTCTGCAAATACCCGGCCATATCCTTATTCGTGTAGGCCCCAAGAACGAGAACCAGTGGTCGGCGATCTCTCTGGGACATCAGGCGCAGTGCATGGGCCAGAACTGCCCCCCCCGCAACATTGTGCCCCCCATCCAGCCATAGTTGCTGATTTGGGGCCAACATTTCCACCAATTCACCTTTTTTCAGGTGCATCAAACGACCGGGCCAATCAACACACCCAAGCCCTATTTCAATTTGGTGATCGTTGACCGGCAATTCAAAATAACGCACTGCAGCAATGGCCAGCGCTGCGTTCTGAATTTGGAATTCCCCCTCAAGTGCCGAAAGGGGAAGGTCAAGTAACCCGTTTTCATCCTGATAGGTCATACGCCCGCGTTCCCCCAGCCCCATAAAATCCTGATCTGCAAAAAGGGCGGTTACCCCCAGTTTTGTCGCCTCCGCTTCAATTACGGCCTTAACTTCATCAGGTTGAGAGCCCACCACCAGCGGCACACCGGATTTTATAATCCCGGCTTTTTCCCGCGCGATATTTTCAATATCGGCCCCTAAAAACTCCACATGGTCGATGGAAACAGGCGTTATGATAGTCCCAAAGGGATCAGGGATAACGTTAGTGGCATCAAAGCGTCCGCCAAGGCCCACTTCAAGCAGCAAATAATCAGCCCTTATCTGATTGAACAATAAAAATGCTGCAACTGTGGTAATTTCAAAATAGGTTATGGGTTGAGCATCGTTGACCCGCTCACAGGTCTGCAAAGCATGGTTAAGTGTTTCTGAGGAGACCAGTTTCCCCGCCAGTCGGATACGTTCGTTAAATCGTACCAGATGGGGCGAATTATACACATGCACCTTTTTGCCCGCTTCCTCCAGAAATGCGCGCAAATGGGCGATGGTGGAACCTTTGCCGTTGGTGCCGGCAACATGGATAACCGGTGGCAGATTTTTCTCCGGGTGTCCCAGCTTTTCAAGGAGCCGCTCTACTCTATCCAGCTTCAGGTCAATCAGTTTGTTGGGGTGCAACCTTAGCAAACGCGCCAGTATTAAATCTGTTTCACTCACTCGGCATGCGCAGCTTCTGCAATCGATGGGGGCAGTGCTTCTGCGCTCTTATCATTGGACTTTTTGAGTGGCTTGACGGGCACAACTTCACTTGCAGGGGCTTTAGTTAAAATACCAACCAGCGAGGAAATCGTGTCGCGCAGATTATGGCGATGCACGACCATATCAATCATGCCGTGATCGTGCAGATATTGAGAACGCTGAAAACCATCCGGCAGTTTTTCGCGAATGGTTTGCTCGATCACGCGCGCACCGGCAAAACCGATCAGTGCATCGGGTTCAGCAATTTGAATATCTCCAAGCATGGCATAGGAGGCGGTTACCCCACCAAAAGTTGGGTCACACAATACCACAATATAGGGCAAACCCGCTTCCTTGAGCATTTGCACACCAATGGTTGTGCGCGGCATTTGCATCAGGGACAGCACACCCTCCTGCATTCGCGCGCCCCCTGAAGCTGTGAACATAATAAAGGGAAGTTTGTGATCTATCGCCTGCATCATTGAGGTCAATATGGCCTCCCCGGCTGCCAGGCCCAAAGAGCCGCCATTGAACTCAAAATCCTGTACGCATGCCACCAGCTTTTGCCCCAGAACATGCCCCTCCCCGGACAGAATAGCATCATCCATCCCGGTTTTGTTGCGTGCATCGCGAAGGCGATCAGTATAACGTTTGGCATCACGAAATTTGAGCGGATCCTGCGCCGTTTCAGGAAAACTGATTTCTTCGTATATACCACCATCGAAAAAACTGGCCAGGCGGTCGCTTGCCTTTATGCGCATATGATGGCCGGATCCCGGCACCACCCACTGATTGGCTTCCAAGTCCTTGTAAAACACCATTTCCCCTGAAACCGGGCATTTTACCCACAAATTATCCGGGCTTTCCTTTTTATTGAGGAAGGAGCGCAGTTTGGGTCGAACGATGTTGTTAATCCAGTTCATAAATCTGTTCCGTCTTTTGATTTTTTCAAACCATTGAGATATTTTTGTAACTTACCAGTTCTTTTCATGCTCGAAAAGTCCTTGTTGGAATTCTCCCTCAGAACCTTTTTTTGGTCCACCTGTCCGCCTTGTTCTTTGCATTGTGACAAAACATCCTCACATTGCTATCAAAAAGCACTAAGTGCGTGCCCGGCGCACACCATCAGCGAGCGAAGCGACCAGATCATGCACAGCCGACACCGTTTCAGGGGTTGCTTTGCCCTCAGAATCAAGACTGTCAGCCACTGCATTGACCAACACGGTGCCCACAACCACTACATCGGCATACCGCCCGATAAGGGCAGCATCATCAGCCGTTTTTATGCCAAACCCCACAGCCACCGGCAAATCCGTTTGGATTTTTATGCGGGTAACGGCCTCACCAACGGCTTTAGTATTGGAGAGCGCGGCCCCGGTTACCCCTGTCATGGACACATAATAAACGAAACCGGAAGTGTTTTGTAGCACCAGTTCAAGGCGCGCATCATCTGTTGTAGGGGTAGTCAGGCGAATAAAGTTCAGTCCGGCCTCAAGGGCAGGCAGGCACAGTTCTTCGTCTTCCTCATAGGGCAGATCAACAATGATCAGTCCATCAACTCCCGCTTCTCTGGCAGCTGCAAGAAATTTCTCACGCCCAAAGGCGTATATGGGATTGTAGTATCCCATTAAGATTATAGGGGTTGTATCGTCATTTTGGCGAAAGATTTTCACCATATCAAGGGTTGTATGCAATGTATGACCATCGGCAAGCGCCCGTTGTCCACCAAGCTGAATAGCCAAGCCATCCGCCATGGGGTCGGAAAAAGGCATACCCAGTTCAATCAGATCCGCGCCGGCTGCCGGCAACCCTTGTAAAATAGCCGATCCGGTTGCCAGGTCCGGGGCTCCAGCGCTAACAAATGTTATCAGGGCGGGGCGCCCTTCATGCGCACACCGGGCAAATTTTTTCGCAATTCGTTCAGTTTTCATTTTTGCTTTCACCCGGTGTTTTATTCAAAATATTTCTTTGAGGGATGTAGGGGAGACGGGGACAAAAAGTCAACCAAACCGAACAACCCGTTCGCCAATTCAGGAGGGGGTTATATTAAAATACCCTATACTGGAAAACCCCGGCACCAAAAATCTATCTGAAAACTTTAGTGGCGCTCCAGCTCGGCAACGCGCGCATTCAAACGGTCAATTTCATCGCGCATCCGAAAAAAATCATCTTCCATATCAGAATCCATCGTGCTCCCATATCGCAAATTCATCCAACGAAACAATAACCCCGCCACCGAAGAAATCAGTACGATTGCCACAATCATCAAGAACGGATCACCCATATGCCTTACCCTTCAAATTCACCCCCATGAAAGATATGAGTGGGCGCGATTACATTTACAAGACCATGGGGCGCAAAGCTCTTACGCTCCCTTTATGTGCTGACTTACTGTGTCCACATCCTTATCGCCACGCCCTGACAGGCAGAGGACTATTGTTTGGTCCCTATCCATTGTGGGGGCTAATTTCATAACCTGAGCCAGTCCGTGGGCGCTTTCCAAAGCGGGTAATATGCCCTCAAGTCTGGCGCAAAGCTGAAAAGCTTCAAGGGCTTCGCTATCGGTTATGGGCACATAGTTTACTCGCCCGCTATCTTTCAAAAATGAATGTTCGGGGCCAACGCCTGGATAATCAAGCCCTGCGGAAATTGAATCGCCCTCAAGAATTTGCCCATCCTCATCCTGTAATAGATAAGTGCGATTTCCGTGCAATACGCCCGGGCGGCCTCCGGTCATGGAAGCGGCGTGGCCATTATCCACATCAATGCCATAGCCACCAGCCTCAGCGCCATACATTTTTACGTTTGGATCATCAAGAAACTCGTGGAACAGGCCAATAGCATTGGAGCCTCCTCCGATACAGGCCACCAGCGCGTCTGGGGTTCCCCCTTCTATCCTATCAAATTGCTCGCGCAATTCTGCGCCAATCACTGATTGAAAATCGCGCACCATTGCAGGATAAGGATGGGGTCCGGCTGCTGTTCCGATCAGGTAGTAGGTATCCTCGACATTGGCAACCCAGTCACGCAAGGCCTCGTTCATGGCATCTTTCAAGGTTCCGGCTCCGGCGGTTACCGGCACGATTTTTGCTCCCAAAAGCTCCATGCGAAAAACATTGGGCGCCTGACGTTCCACATCTGTCGCCCCCATATAAACCACACAGGGCAATCCAAAACGCGCACAAACGGTGGCTGTTGCCACCCCATGCTGGCCAGCACCGGTTTCAGCAATAATACGGGTTTTCCCCATGCGCTTGGCCAACAATATCTGCCCAAGACAATTATTGAGCTTGTGGGACCCGGTATGATTGAGCTCCTCGCGTTTGAAATAGACTTTTGCGCCCCCAAGATGCTCGCTCATCCGTTCAGCAAAATACAAGGGAGATGGCCGCCCCGTATAGTGGGTATTAAGATCGGACAACTGAGCAATATAGGCGGGGTCGGATTTGGCAGCATCATAGGCTTCCTCCAATTCCCGGATGAGCGGCATCAGTGTTTCGGCAACAAATCGGCCACCAAAATCTCCAAAACGACCCTCTTCAGTGGGCCCGTTACGCAGGCTGTTTGTTTTTTGCTCGTTCATTAAAATATCTCGCTTCGCCAGGAGTTTTGGGTCGGGGTCAACTTGCCTGAGCAGCACGGGCATTGGCAATGAATTGTTTGATTTTATTCCGGTCTTTTTCCCCCGGGGCACTTTCCACGCCGGAGGAAACATCAACACCAATTGCATTAGTGGATTTTATGGCCGCTGCCACATTGGCAGGGTTTAGTCCCCCGGACAGCAAAAAATCAAAGCCTGCATCAAGCGCGCTCAGAATATTCCAGTCAAAAACCTTGCCCAGCCCGCCCGGACGGGTGGCGCCTTTTGGCGGTTTGGCGTCGAGTAAAATTTTTGCGCCAATTTCGGCAAAGTCTTCAATATTGCCTAAGTCACTTTCCTGAGAAACCGAAAATACCTTAATCACCGCCTGACCGGCCTCTATCAATTCCGATACGGTTTTAAGGGGTTCACTGCCATGGAGTTGAATAAAATCGGGGGCTAAACCCTTTACTTCACCTAACTGGGCGGGTGAAGGGTTTACCAGCAAAACAACCGATCCTGCACGGCCCGCGCATTGTTCAATCAGAGGTCCAATTTGCTTAAGTTCAAGGTGCCGCGGGCTTTTGGGGAAGTTTACAAACCCCACCATTTCCACCCCTTCATTCAAGGTAAATTCAAGCATGGCCGCATCCTTGAGGCCACATATCTTAATCTCTAAATCGGACTGGTTCGGTTTACGCATTTTGCACAAGATTTCTTAAATTCACCGGATAGCAGGTCTCAGGAGGGGTCAAACAAAGCTTTGGATTCGTTCGAATTTTCCTCAAGGTTTTTAGCCTTGTTGCGCTCAGCTTCCATTTGGTGCACCTGTTTTTTAAGGTGCCTCTTTTGCTGGCGAAGCTCCCCTTGAGCGAACCAGGTTGCCACCCCACCAAGAAAAATACCAATAATCAGCATTGCATAAATCACGATAAACAACGGCACCTGAACGCTCCCTACCAGCGCAGGTTCACTCATCAGCGGATCAAATCTTACCGCAACCATATGACGGTTGGCCAATGCAAACAGCACTAAAAGCAACGACAGTGGCGCAAGCACCAGCAAGCCGATCAAACGTTTGGTCATAATAGTTCTTTGTGCCTCATACCATTTGGATATACCGGCAAATTACCGGTTCAAGCGCTCTCGAATTTCTTTACCTGCCTTGAACTGAGGCACATATTTCTCACTGACCGCAACTTTTTCGCCTGTGCGCGGGTTGCGCCCAACCCGGGCAGGTCGATTTTTGACCGAAAATGCGCCAAACCCACGCAATTCCACCCGGTCACCGCGGGCCAGCGCATCGCCCATTTCATTGAGAATCGCACCGACAATATTTTCAATGTCCTTTTGAAAAAGGTGCGGATTTTCATCTACCAGCTTTTGTACAAGTTCAGACTTTATCATGTTACCCCCAAAATTTGCCTCTTTTTCCCAGCTTCTCTGCGCTGAAGTTTTATCAGCTAAGCAATCTAATGGTCCAAACTTTGTCAATAAAAATCACTTCAAAACCGATGTGTTTACAACTGCCAAAGCGAAACCAGACCATTCAGGGAATGCCCCTGAATTGGTGCCGCATTCAATCCTAGCATAGTTTTTGCCTGTTCGCCTAGAACCCGAATGATGCGTTGCTCAAAACTTTCAGGTGGTGGATATACCTGCCAAACAGGCAGGCCTTCTTCCACATCCTGCATTTCCAGCCAGATGATGGCTTCGGCCTGACCACCAAATTCATCAACCAGGCCACTGGTGTGGGCCATCCGGCCATTTACTATGCGTCCGTCCGCCAGTGCAAGTGTTGCCCGACGGGACAGGCCGCGACGCTCTGCAACAATGTCCACGAACCAGTTAAAACTATCGTCCACCAGGTTTTGCAAACTGGCGCGCACCTCATCGGACATTGCTTCATCTGCATCAGGCTCCGCCTTTAGGGGACCAGAGGCCACTTTATCAAAATCAATGCCGATGGTGTCGAGCAGACCGGACGCATCAACATGACTGAACAAAACCCCGATTGAACCAACAATTGACAGGCGCCGGGCAAATATCCGGTCCGTGGCGATTGCCCCCATATACGCTGCAGAGGCCCCCAACTCGTTTATCACCGCCACTACCGGTTTATTAACTCTTAATGCACTTAAGGCTTCATATATTTCTTCCCCGCCAGCTGTGGTGCCACCGGGGGAATTGATCCGAACGATTACCGCCCTGATGTTTTCATTTTCCGCCAGATCCTCAAGTACCGCCATGCGCTGCGCACTTGTGGCAATCACCCCCTCAATAGCAACCAGCGCAATATAATCTGTATTGGATTTTGAGTATTCATTACTCAAACGAAGCCCCAGAGCCAACACAGCAATTGCCAGGGCCGCAAAGCCAAATATGCGCCAACGGCCGCGCGAACGGCGCAAAGCCCGCATGAGAGGGTATTTATTATCTGACCTTGTGGAAGGTGCTGGATTATCTTCGTTCATCTGCCGCTTCTGTTTTTTGTTTACACTAAATCAAAAAACCCCGCGATCCAAACTCAATTGAACCGCGGGGCAGAATTTTTCAGGTCGCTAAAGAGCAAAGTGACTTAGTCGTCGTCTTTGTCTTTCAAGGCTGCGCCCAGAATATCGCCAAGGGAAGCGCCGGAAGACGATGAGCCATACTGGGCCACCGCTTCTTTTTCTTCGGCAATTTCGAGGGCTTTAATCGACAGGCCAACCCGATGGGTTTTCTTGTCAAACTGGGTGACGCGCGCGTCCACCTTATCACCAACGGCAAAGCGTTCTGAGCGCTGCTCAGAACGATCCCGGCTCAGATCAGAACGGCGAATGAACGATGTCATTTCAGTATCGCCAATGCTCACTTCAATGCCCCCGTCATTTACCTGGGTGACAATACAGGTCACAACTGCGCCACGACGCAAGCCGCCCCCATCCTGGGATTCAGCTTCACCGGAAGCCAGTTGTTTGATACCCAGAGAAATCCGCTCTTTTTCAATATCAACGTCAAGCACGATAGCTTTCACAATATCTCCGCGATCATAATCGCCAAGGGCCTCTTCGCCGGGACGTTTCCAATCCAGATCGGAAAGGTGAACCATGCCATCAACATCCCCGTCAAGACCGATAAACAGGCCAAATTCGGTTTTGTTTTTGACTTCGCCTTCAACGATTGAACCAACGGCGTGGCTTTCAGTGAAACTATCCCATGGATTGTCATTACACTGTTTCAAACCAAGTGAAATCCGGCGCTTTTCAGGATCAACCTCAAGTACCATGGCTTCAACTTCTTGCGTTGTTGAAACAATTTTACCCGGATGAATGTTTTTCTTGGTCCAGCTCATTTCGGAAACGTGGATCAACCCTTCAATGCCAGGCTCCAGCTCAACAAACGCGCCATAATCAGTAATGTTGGTCACGCGGCCAGTAAATTTAGCACCAGTTGGATATTTGGCACCAATGCCATCCCATGGATCAGCTTCAAGCTGTTTCATACCAAGGGAAATGCGATGGCTTTCAAGATTAATCCGCACGATCTGAACCTTGATGGTTTCACCAATGGTAAGAACGTCTGATGGGTGGTTTACCCGACGCCAGGCAATGTCAGTCACGTGAAGCAGGCCGTCAATGCCGCCAAGATCAACAAATGCGCCATAATCAGTGATGTTTTTGACCACACCTTCAACCGTTTGTCCTTCGGCCAGACGTCCAACGATTTCCGAGCGCTGTTCCGCCCGGCTTTCTTCCAGAATGGCACGACGCGAAACAACGATGTTGCCCCGGCGCTTGTCCATTTTTAGAACCTGAAAGGGCTGGGGAACGTTCATCAGCGGGCCAATATCGCGAATGGGGCGAATATCAACCTGAGAACGGGGCAAAAAGGCAACCGCCCCCTGCAAATCAACGGTAAAGCCACCTTTGACCTGATTGAAAATAATGCCCTCAACCTTCTCGTCATTCTCGAATTGTTTTTCCAGACGGGTCCAGCTTTCTTCGCGACGGGCTTTCTCACGGCTCAGAACCGCTTCGCCCATGGCATTTTCAACCCGGTCCACATAGACCTCAACTTCGCTGCCTACAACGATTGAGCCATCTTTTCCTGCGGCGCCAAATTCCTTCAGAGGAACGCGCCCTTCAGTTTTCAGGCCCACATCAATAATCGCCAGATCTTTTTCAATAGCGACCACTTTGCCCTTAACCACAGCACCTTCAAGGGGCTCATGATCGATGAAAGAATCCATCAACAGGGCTTCAAAATCTTCTGTTGTCACAGTTTGCTGTGCCATTTGTACTCCAATATGCGCGTCATTCGGTTTGATTAAAAAAAGCAATAAGAAGGCCCGTAAAACCCCGCCCATACTGGTTGTTCAAAAAACAAGCAATATCCTGACGCGTCGGGGGTCAAATGGAACCATCAAATGCGAGGTTTGCAAATGCAGATCGTGATATTTGTTAGAGCGTTGTATTCACTGCCGGTTACCCGGCCTGCCTGTATGCGCAGCCTCAAAATTCAGGGGTTTGAATTTGACCGGTTACCCGCCCATCCCCTGACCTGTTGCTTTGTTTACAAGCGCGATTGCCGCCTCTAACGCCGCTTCTATATCCAATTCACTGGTATCTAGCAAGAGGGCACCTTCGCCGGGATAAAATGCCCCGGCAGGATTTTCTTTATCACTTTCATCGCGCCGTCTGATCTGGTCAAGAATATCAGCTTCGTCCACACTGTTTTCCTGATTGCTCAGCTGCTTTGCCCGGCGACTGGCGCGCACTTCAGGAAGGGCCGTTATAAACAGCTTTGCCTCAGCCTGCGGACAAATGCGAGATCCGATGTCCCGCCCGTCAAGTACTGCCCCCCCTTCCTGGGTGGCAAAACTGGTTTGCAAATCAAACAACGCAGCGCGCACCCTTGGGATTCGCGCAACCTTTGCAGCGGCCATACTCACATCAGTTGCCCCAAGAATAGCGGGGTCCAAATTTTCAACATCCAGATTTATTGCCAGTTTTTCGGCACGCTCCACCAAGTCAGGAGCTGTCAGACTATCGATCAAAGCGTACCCAATGGCGCGATAAAGCAACCCGGTGTCCAGGTGGGGCAAATCAAAGTGCTTTGCCAGGCCTTTAGCAATTGTACCTTTTCCCGATGCGGCGGGCCCATCGATCGCAATAATCATATTTTACCTCACACAAATCATATGCACATTGTGACGAAAAACAAACAAAAATCTAGGATAAAGGCGTCAAAACCCTCTTCGTTAAATTCCGAGATTACAGTCACAATTGAAATAAGCGTTTGACAGAGACAGGCTAGTTGAGTAACCGATCAAATCGGCCTCTTTGGGCTGGCGAAAGCCTTTTACGGCAAATCAGAGTTACATTTACAAAGGATATGGCAATGGCTGATGACAAGCGCGGAACAAAACGCCAGTGCGAACATTGCGGGATGAAATATTACGATCTCAACCGAGACCCGATTTTGTGCCCGGGTTGTCAGGAGCCCTATGTGGAGCCAGCTGAGCCTACTCCGCGCAAATCCAAGGCGCCAGTGGATGAACCCAAGGTCGACAAAGCCACCACAAGCGAAGTTGAAGCCGATCCGGCTGCCGCTGAAGCGGGTGCAGAAGTTGTGTCATTTGAAGAAGCTGAAGCCGGTGACACTGAGGGCGAAGCCGATGATACGGAATCTGCCAAGGGTATTTCTGACGCGGATGACGTGGAAGATATTGGGGGCGAGGTGGATAATTCGTTTGTCGAAAATGAAGACGACGATGATGAAGTCACGGCAGATAACTTTGGGCTGAACACTGCAAAGGATGACGACTAAATTTTATTGCCGGTCCAAATGGCAAAATAGTTTTTTACCTGCGGATTTAGGCTTGCGTCTTTGGGGGCACTTGCCTAAATTGCGCGCCGAACCTGAGAATTAATTTTGGCGGGTTCAGC
>JAJRRJ010000114.1 GCA_024279575.1 Alphaproteobacteria bacterium
AACAATAATCGGTAAATCTCCCTGCCCGTTCTGACTGATTTTTTTGATCAGTTCAGGCACCAGCGTCTTATGTCCCGCCGCCAAAGAAGATACCCCGACCGCATCAACATTCATCTCTTTGATATGCCCGGCAACCTCCCCGGCAGTTTCAAACAACGCACCAAAATGCACTCCAAATCCCATATCTGCAAATGCGGTGGCGATAATTTTTGCCCCCCGATCATGTCCATCCTGCCCCATTTTCGCAATGAAAATTGAGGGCGCGCGTCCATGCTTTTTTGTAAAACTTTCAATCCGGGACAGCATTTTTTCAAACTCCGGGTCCCCGGCATAGGCCTGATTATAGACCCCCGATATCACCTGAGGAATGGCATCATGCCGCCCGAAAACTTCCTCCATCGCGCTTGAAATCTCACCCAAAGTCGCCCGGGATTTTGCGGCAACAATCGCCACTTCCAGAAGGTTTTTCTGATCCGATTTAGCGCATTTTGTAAGAGCTTCCAAAGCGCTTTTCACCCGGGCATCGTCACGTTGACTTTTGATTTTTTGCAGGTTGGCAACCTGCTCTTTACGCACTTTTTCATTATCGATCTCGCGGGTAACAATCGGCTCTTCCTCCTCAAGTGCATAGCGATTGACGCCCACGATAACATCTTGTCCCCGGTCAACTCGCGCCTGGCGCGCCGCCGCCGCCTGCTCAATTGCCATCTTTGGCGTACCCATTTCTACCGCTCTGGTCATGCCCCCGGCAGCTTCCGCCTCCGCAATCAGCGCTCCCGCCTGCGCAACTAAATCCGCCGTCAACGCCTCCACATAATAGGAGCCACCGAGCGGGTCGACCACATCGCTCACCCCTGTTTCGTGCTGCATTATAAGCTGCGTATTGCGCGCAATACGGGCTGAAAAATCCGTTGGCAAAGCTATTGCCTCATCAAATGAATTTGTATGCAAACTTTGCGTACCCCCAAGGACAGAGGCCATCGCCTCAAACGCTGTGCGCACAATATTGTTGTGCGGATCTTGCTCTGTCAACGACACACCAGAGGTCTGACAATGGGTCCTCAGCATCATCGAACGTGGATTTTTCGCCCCCAGATCATTCATAATTCCCGCCCACAACTGACGCGCAGCACGCAATTTGGCGACCTCCAGAAAAAAGTTCATTCCGATGCCAAAAAAGAAACTCAGGCGAGGTGCAAATGCGTCAATGTCCAACCCCCGCCCCATGGCCGCACGCACATATTCCATGCCGTCAGCCAGCGTATAGGCAAGCTCTTGCACCGCCGTCGCCCCCGCCTCATGCATATGATATCCGGAAATAGAAATGGAATTGAACTTGGGCATATGCGCCGCCGCAAAACTGATCACATCCCCCACAATTCTCATTGAGGGTTCAGGGGGGTAAATATAGGTATTTCGTACCATAAATTCCTTGAGCACATCATTTTGGATAGTGCCTGAAAGCTCCGCAGCACGTACGCCCTGTTCTTCAGCGGCTGCAATGAACATGGCCATCACCGGAATAACTGCCCCGTTCATAGTCATTGAAACACTCATTTTATCCAGCGGAATACCCTCAAACAAGGTTTTCATATCTTCAATACTATCAATCGCCACCCCGGCCTTACCCACATCACCGGTGACCCGGTCATGGTCGCTATCATAGCCCCGGTGAGTAGCCAGATCAAAAGCCACCGACAGCCCTTTTTGCCCGGCGTCAAGGTTCTTGTGGTAAAATTTATTGCTTTCGCGCGCCGTTGAAAACCCGGCATACTGGCGCACCGTCCATGCCCTGTTGGCATACATGCTTGCCCGCACCCCACGCGTGAATGGGGCAGTTCCCGGCATCTCACCCCTGGTGTTTTCAGGCACATCCCCGTCAAAATAGGCAGGACGGACATTTACCCCCCCATAATCCTTTTGAAGGTCACTCAAAGGGCGCTCGCCTAGTTCCTTCCTGGCCAGTTTTGCCCATTTCTCATAGGTTGCAGGAGTGATGGTTTTCATACCTCTTCAAACTCCAAAATTACCGCATCCACCGACAGAACAGCGCCCACATCAGCAACAATTTTACTGACTTTAGCACGTTTTTGTGCCCGTAATACATTCTCCATTTTCATGGCCTCAACCACCGCTAGCGATTGCCCGTCTTCAACAATATCCCCCTCAACCACATTCAAGCCAACCACAACGCCGGGCATCGGGCATAGCAAAAACCGGCTCATGTCAGCGGGGATTTTTTCGGGCATAAGCTCCATCAGATCAGCCACACGCGGCGTAAGAGCTCTAAACACTAAATCCGCCCCGCGATGCCGAATACGAAAACCATTAGTCAACGATTGCACCTGTAACACATGCTCAACACCATCAATCACAACTGATGCAATTCTTTGCCCCGGAAGCCAATCGATTTTGGCCTTGCTTTGCACACCGGACAGGCAAAGATAAAAGCTTTTCCCACGCGCCTCCACATCAAAATCCCAGCGCTGAGCCCCAAGGATCACCGATTGAAACCTGCGCTCTTTCCCACCCGTCGTATTTCTACAGCTCTGCTCAATCACAGATGCACACGCAACAAATGCCGCTATTTGCTTCAACACCTGTTCTTGAGGTTCCACGCCAGCGAAACCATCGGGGAATTCCTCAGCAATATAACCCGTAGTCAAACGCCCCTGCAAAAAGCGCTCCTGCCCCATCACAGCCTGTAAGAACGGGATATTATGCCCCACACCCTCAATTTCAAATACATCAAGCGCGTTGACCATCGCCTCAATCGCCCCTGCCCTGTCTGGCGCCCATGTGCACACTTTTGCAATCATCGGATCGTAAAAAGTTGAAATTTCTCCCCCCTCATAAACCCCTGTATCATTGCGCACAATCAACTGGTCGCTGCTGACTTCTTCAGGGGGTTGATAAACGCTTAACCGCCCCACCGAGGGAAGAAAATTACGATAAGGATCTTCCGCATAAATTCGGCTTTCCATAGCCCAGCCATCAATCTTTATGTCCCCTTGAGCAAGCGCCAGCTTTTCACCCGCCGCCACCAGCAACATTTGTTCAACCAGATCGACCCCGGTTATCATTTCGCTCACCGGGTGCTCCACCTGCAGGCGGGTATTCATCTCCAGAAAATAAAAATTCCTGTCTCTATCAACGATAAACTCCACCGTGCCGGCACTTGAATAGTTAACCGCCTTTGCCAGCGCCACCGCCTGGCTTCCCATTGCCTGCCGGGTTGCCTCATCCAGAAACACACTTGGCGCTTCTTCGATTACCTTTTGATGGCGCCGCTGGATCGAGCATTCCCGCTCCCCCAGATAAATGCAGTTTCCATGATTATCCGCCAGCACCTGAATTTCAATATGGCGCGGGTCTTCAATAAATTTTTCAATGAAAATCCGATCATCCCCAAACGAAGAGGCCGCCTCTGATTTGGAGCGCGCAAAACCCTCCCGCGCTTCACCATCATCATAGGCAATGCGCATGCCCTTGCCCCCGCCCCCGGCCGAAGCTTTAATCATCACCGGATAGGTGATTTGCCGTGCGATTTTCACCGCCTCCTCCGCATCCTCAATCAACCCCATATGTCCCGGAACAGTGGCCACCCCGGCCTCAGCGGCAATCTTTTTTGAGGTGATTTTATCCCCCATCGCCTCGATGGCTTTTGGCGGCGGGCCGATAAACACCAACCCCTCTTTAGTTAACTGTTCACAAAAGGTAGCGTTTTCGCTCAAAAAACCATAACCGGGATGCACCGCTTCCGCCCCGGTTGTTTTGCATGCCGCAATGATTTTTTGCCCAACAAGATAACTCTCAGAAGCAGGGGATCCCCCGATATGCACTGCCTCATCAGCCATTTGCACATGCAGGGCACTTTTATCCGCATCGGAATAAACCGCCACCGTTTTGATGCCCATTTCTTGTGCGCTCTTTATCACCCGGCAGGCAATTTCGCCCCTGTTTGCAATCAGTATTTTTTTGAACATTTAGCCTACTCCATAAGTCATCGTCATACCGACAATTAATTTCGTCATACTCGGGCTTGACCCGAGTATCCAGCTCATCGCGTCTGCAACAAATAAACTTCTTCAGCGCCAGCTAAAAAATGGACCCTTGGGTCAAGCCCGAGGGTGACGCCGTATGGTGACACAGCATTCATCTTTCCTCATCCCTTTTTACCACCAGATCGATCTCCACCAGCGCACGCAACGCCAGCCCGCTCACACCGATTGTGGTGCGCGCCGGGCGGCGATCAACAGGAAAATAACTCTGCCAGATTTCGTTCATTTCCTCATAGTCCCGATAAAATTCGGTAAGATAAATCCGCGCCATGATGATGTGGGAAAGGTCCAACCCCACCCCGGCCAGAACAATTTTAAGGTTCTCCACCACCCGTTTTGTCTGCGCTTCAATTCCTTTTGGCAGCAAAGCGTCCGGAGCATCAGGGTCAGTGGGCATCTGCCCGGTAACGAACACAAACCCGTTGGTCTCCACCGCATGGGAAAACGGCGCCACCGGTCTCGGCCCGTCGGATATCATATGGAATAATGGGTCACTCATATTTTTGTCCTTTATTCTTTCGTCATTGCGAGGAGGCAAAACCACCGAAGCAATCCAGAATTCTTAATTCATTCACATCAAAACTGGATTGCGGCGCTCATTAAAATTCGCTCGCAATGACGTTTTTCCTTATCTTTCTTCTCCCTCCCCCTATGTGGGGAGGGCCGGGGTGGGGGGCCTCACGATTACTTCAAAACCTTAGCCACAACATCAAAAACGCCTTCAGGATTATTCAACACCTCTGAATTGGTAAATCTTAAAACCCGATATCCTTCACGTTCCAAAAACCTTGTCCTTACCTTATCGCGCTCAGGCCCTGCCCCTATCCCATGACCGTCCCCGTCAACTTCAATCACCAGTTTTTGCCCATGACAGGCAAAATCTGCATAATATTTCCCAATCGGTACTTGGCGCCGAAAGTGGTATCCTTCACCCCGAAACGGTTTCAACAATCGCCACATGTACCGTTCGGGTGGCGTGGCATTTTTCCGCAACTCCCTTGCGCGCGCTATCGACATCTTTTCCTTATTCCTCCCCCACCCTCATCATTATCCCCCCACCCTCAATCCCTCCCCACGAGGGGGAGGGAAGCTCAGGGATTGCACTCAATCAAACTCAATTTCTTTCTACCCCCTCCTATGTGGGGTTAATCACTCTTTTCTTTTCCCTACCGCCACAAAAATCAGGTTCTCCCTTTCTTCTCTCCCACCACTAAAGGCAGACCTTCCCTTTTCTTCTCCCCCGCCACAAAATGCAGGCTTTCCCTTTTCTTCTCCCTCCCCCTTGTGGGGAGGGCCGGGGTGGGGGACAGTCCACAAAGACTTCTCGCCACTGGACCCAGTTTTTCAACAGGGTGACGCAAATTCATTTCACCCCACCCCCTACAACGGTATATTATTATGCTTCTTGGGCGGCCCCTCCGCCCGTTTCCCCTTCAGCGTTGAAAACGCCCGGATCAGCCGCTTGCGAGAATTGTGCGGCAGGATAACATCGTCGATAAAACCCCGTTCGGCAGC
>JAJRRJ010000115.1 GCA_024279575.1 Alphaproteobacteria bacterium
ATTGGCGCCGGGGGGGTGATTGTTCTGGGAGGTGTTCTGCCGGTTTATGCACAATCCCCAATTGTGAGTTCCGAACAAGTGGGTGGGAAGTATGTGGCGAGTGCAGGGGAAGGGGTGTCCGGGACTGAGCTTATGAGCGTTCTGGAAGCAGCCGCTGCCGTGGGGCAGCCCATGGCCCTTTGGCAATTGGGAGAAATGTATGAAAATGGCGTGGGCGTGGAGCAGGACCGGGTCCGTGCGTTTGGCTATTTTTCAAAAATTGCCAATGAAAACGCCAGTGCACCACCTCATTCAGTGGAAGCCGACATTGTAGCGCGCTCGTTTATCAAGGTCGGTGAATACTATAAGGTTGGTCTTCCTGACGCAGGTATTGCCCCTAATCAAGGTCGCGCCCGGGCGCTTTTAATTCATGCCGCTTCATATTTTGCCGATGCCGATGCACAATATCGCGTGGGACTGCTTTACTTGAATGGAGATGAAGTGGAGCCAAACGTTTTGCTCTCAAAACGTTGGCTGTCTTTGGCAGCCCATAAGGGGCATGTGAGCGCGCAGGCCGTGCTCGGGGATCTCCTGTTTAATGGATATGAGGGGGA
This sequence comes from Alphaproteobacteria bacterium, assembly GCA_024279575.1. Classification (GTDB taxonomy): domain Bacteria; phylum Pseudomonadota; class Alphaproteobacteria; order Rhizobiales; family Devosiaceae; genus DROE01. The sequence continues at coordinate 594 of JAJRRJ010000115.1, forward strand.
AGATGGCAGCTTTGGACCCCAGGTGGTAGAAGGCTTAATGTGGCTGATATTGGCGTATGAGGGCACATTTGGCGGCGAAGATGAAATGTGGATTGGTGAATTGCTCACCCGGGCCATGTCGATTGCCGCGCCAGAACAGCGCATGGAGGCCAATGATGCGGCCAGCAATGTACGTAATCGCATCGCGCAAAACTAGGGTTTCTTGTTGATAAATCTGACCTCGAGCTTGACCCGTGAATAGGTTGTCGGACAAAGGAGCTGCGCCAACAAAACGTTGGCCAGTGGTTTTTATTTAGTCAAAACCTGACACAGTTTCCCCGACTGGTTCAAAATTGAACTCCCCCTCCACAGGCACATGGTCTGATGGCTTGTCCCAACCGCGCACGTCACGGGGAATTTTTATCTCTTTTAGTTGATCAGTCGCTTGCGCCGAAAGCATCAGGTGATCAATTCGGATGCCGTTGTTCTTGCGCCACGCGCCCGCCTGAAAATCCCAAAACGTATAAGAGGGGGCATTGGTGGTCGCTCTCAATGCGTCTGTTAGCCCAAGATTTGTCAATCGACGGAATTTTTCAAGACTTTCAGGGCGGTAAAGAGCATCTCCCCACCATCCTTTTGGATTATGGCAGTCAATTGCCTCCGGGATCAGATTAAAATCACCCAGCAATATAAATGGCTCCTCAAGCTGAAGTCTCTGCTCAACAAATTCATGCAGTCGATCCATCCAGCTTAGTTTATAGGGAAATTTTTCACTTTCTACCGGATTGCCATTGGGTAGGTAAATATTGCACACACGCAAGGAACCTGCTTTATGGGAAAACACACCCTCGATCAGGCGCGCCTGGGGATCATTTTTATCACCGGGCAGACCGCGATGCACTTCGTCAAAAGGCATAAGCGATAAAATTGCAACACCATTAAAGCCTTTTTGGCCATGGGTCTGAACATTGTATCCCAGCTCTTCAAATGATTCGCGCGGAAAATTTTCGTCCACCGATTTTATTTCCTGCAAAACCAGAATTTCAGGTTTTTCTTGTCGCAGCCATGATGTAATCACCGGCAAACGAGCCTTAATGCCATTTATATTCCAAGTTACAATTCGCATTAAACTATCCTTCTTTTTGCCGCTTTACCGGCGTTTTTGTGCGGCAAATTAAAGGCGCTGGACGTTATAACTCAAGTTTAAATAAATGCCTGGCAAAATATTGCCACTTTTTTGCAGATAGTTTGGTATCTCGATATTGGTGAGGGGGCAGAACTTAGGGGTTTTGCCATGAATTTATTTATTAGCATCACGAAAGTGATGGCTTTAGTCTGGGTGTTTTCTTTTACATCACTTGGAGTTAAAGCACAAAGTTTTGAAGTGAATATTATGACCGGAGGGGCTTCCGGGACATATATTCAATTTGGGCGAAATATTGCTCAATTGGCCGCACAAGCAGGTCGCGACAATGTACTTGTTGTTGAATCTGCTGGTTCCATGGAGAATAGTGATGCGGTAAAGCATCGTCCACGCACCCAATTTGGCATTGTTCAAAGTGACGTGTTGGACTTCATCCGCACATTTCGATCCGAAGATCCGCAAATGCGCAGCATTCTGCGCAATACCAGATATGTTTTTCCTTTGTACAAGGAAGAGGTTCATATTGTAACCACCCGACAAACGGGAATTAATACAGTATTGGATCTGACCGGAAGGACCGTCGCAATCGGTGCTGCAAACAGTGGAACAAACCTGACAGCAACATTCTTGCTTGAAGTGTCCAATGTCCGTCCGGGCAATGTGGTTGAAATTGCAGCAAAGGACGCACTTAGCGCCTTGATTAACGGTACTATAGATGCATTTTTCTATGTCGCTGGAGCACCTACGACACTGCTGCGCGAGATCGGTGCATCGTCTCAGCTTAAGCTGGTAACCGTCCCCGGCGAGGTTGCAGGGGACTATTATGGTATCACCACAATTCCGGCAGGCACTTATCCGTGGTTGAAAGAGGAAGTTGAAACCGCTGCCGTTCGTGCGGTGCTGATGACTTATGAATATGACCCAAACCGCAACGCCTACTTTCGCGAATCCTGTGAAGCTGTGAGTGAAATAAGCTACCTGATAATGAAAAACCTGCCTGCCTTGCAGCAATCGGGACATCCCAAATGGAATCAGGTGGATTTGTCACGGGTGCCTTCTGGGTGGGAGCAGGCAAATTGTGTAAAAATTGGACTTAGTGCGGATTATCGCCCACCGGTACGCGGCGCACCCGCCAGTAGCGTTACCAATTCATTTACCAACGTGGACTGTGAAACAATTTCCAATCCCATCGCAAAACGTTTGTGCCTGATGCGGAAATAAAACCCCAAGGGCAAGCGCGAATCTAGAGCATTTGACAAATAGTATTGCGTGTCAAATGCGGGACTCGTGCTTGCCTTTGCTGGTTATTTGTCCAACCCAAATGCCTATGCTCTTTTCCGCATCCGCATATCAGCAAAGCCAGAAAAAGTGGGTTTTCGGTTTTTCGTTTCGGCTTTGCGTAATACAGGGCGTCATGCGTTTATCTGAGTTCTGGTACTGTTTTACGCTACGTCAAAACTGTTGCCGCATCCGCATGACGCAACAGTGTTGGGGTTGGTGATCTTAAATGATTGGCCAACAAGGTCGTCGACATAATCAATTTTGGCACCCTCAAGAAATTGCAAAGACATGTTGTCGATCAATACTGTGGCGCCGGACTGGCTTAAAATCAGGTCATCCTCTAACGGGGTTTCCTGAACCAGATTGTATTCATACTGAAAGCCTGAACACCCCCCGCCTGAAACCGCAATTCTAAGCACCGTGCCGGCAGCCTCGCTTGAAAGTATTTTGGCGATCTGTTTTCCAGCACTTTGAGTGAGCTCAACCGGTACGCTTCGGCTTGAAATTTTTTCTACTTTATCATTCATATGTCAGCTCCCTGCCAGACCGAGGGCCCAAAAGGCAACCACTGCCTGCAATTGAAAGAATGGTTCCAAATGGCTCAGTTTTTACTTTTATTGAAAATGGCATTCGCAAAGCAAACGCTTTACGTATAAAACCACTATTCTCAAATCTCTTTTCAAAATCTTTATCCACTAGCATTAGGATTACGCCAAACAAAAATCCCAATAGTCCAATACGAAATACCAGATCCGTATTTTGGGATATCCACTCGTTAAGACTTACCAGCATCTTTTATGTCCACTAAATTGTATTAAGTTCAGATAGGGTCCAGATCGACCAATGAAAACCCCCAAAAGAAAAACAAATTTTGCAAATGCCCCCTATGCATGCGATCCTGGTCAAAGCCGGGGGCGGGCATTTCCCACTTCAAACAGCCCTACACGCTCCCAATATCAGCGGGATCGCGACCGTATCATTCATTCCACCGCTTTCCGGCGCTTGCAACATAAAACACAGGTTTTTTTACACCATGAAGGTCAACATTACCGCACAAGATTGACCCATACTCTTGAAGTATCACAAATCACCCGCTCAATGGCGCGTGCATTGGCGTTGAACGAGGATCTGGCTGAGGCAATTGCGTTAGCCCATGATCTGGGACACACCCCGTTTGGCCACGCCGGGGAACGTGCATTGAACAAGTCCATGCAGAATTGGGGTGGATTTGATCATAACCTGCAAGCATTGCGAACTCTTTGTATTCTGGAAAACCGATACGCGGAGCACAACGGGATGAACTTAACCTGGGAAACGCTTGAAGGGACGCTCAAACATAATGGCCCGGTGTCAGAACTGGTCGATCTTTCATTTCTTCCAAAGAGTTTTGATCTTGAAATCAGCACTTTTGCCTCCCTTGAAGCCCAGGTCGCCGCCATTGCGGATGATATTGCCTATGACGCCCATGATATAGACGACGCCATTCGTGCTGGTCTGCTTGAGCTGGATCAGTTGTTGGAATTACCTCTGCTGGGATCCATTGTGAAAGAGGTCTTGTCCAAGTGGCCCCATATTGACAAAGATCGGCAGACCCATGAAGTGCAACGTCGCCTGATAACCCGCTTTATCGAAGATGCGATTGGCTCCAGTTTGCAAAATCTCATTAAAGCGGCTCCCCGTTCACCCTCTGACGTGCGCCTTGCGGGTAAAACTCTAGTGACTTTTTCTCCCAAAATGCAGCAGGCAGAGCGTGAAATAAAACAATTTTTGTTTGCCAATGTATATCGTGCCCCCAGTGTGATGCAGCCGGTTTTGGCCACAGAAAATATCATCGAAAAACTGTTCAGCGCCTATTGGGGCGGCAATACTCTGCCTGTGCAATGGCAAAACAAAGTTGATGCCCAAAGCTCGGAAAAACTGAAAGCTCGGATAATTTGTGATTACATTGCCGGAATGACGGACCCGTTTGCCATTGCCGAATATCAGCGATTGTTTGACGCATCCTTTGTTTTAAGCTAACGCCTGCCAACCAAAGCAACACCAAAGAAACACACAAGAAATTATGGATATTTTTGCAGATTTTTCCGCCCGGATTGCCAAGGCCCTGAAGGGGTTGTTTCCCGATGCCCAAAACATCGATACTTTGTTGCAACGGGCAACAGTGGAGCCGCCGCGCGAGGCCTCCCATGGGGATATTTCTTCCAATGTTGCAATGGTCTGCGCAAAAGCGTTGAACACCAATCCCAGAGATTTGGCGGCTTCCCTGAAGGAAGTTCTCTCTAGCGATCAGGATATTAAGTCCATTGACATTGCCGGTCCCGGGTTTTTGAACTTCAAACTGGCAGATCACGTTTGGCACAAGGTTTTGGCGGCCCTTTTGGAGGCGCCAGATGACTTTGGTCGCTCAAATGGGGGGAGTGGCGAAAAAGTTAATGTGGAGTTTGTGTCTACCAACCCCACCGGGCCAATGCATGTCGGCCATACGCGCGGCGCAGTTTTTGGCGATGCTTTGGCGTCTTTGCTCCAGTTTTCCGGCTATGACGTCACGCGTGAATATTATATTAACGACGCGGGCGCGCAGGTGAATGTTTTGGCGCAATCGGCATACCTGCGCTACCGGCAGGCTCATGGAGAAAAAAATGTTGAAATTCCCGCAGGTCTTTATCCGGGCAAATATTTAATCCCTGTCGGGGAAGCTTTGGCCAGCGAATTTGGGGATGCTTTGCTGGATAAACCGGAAGCAGAATGGCTGCCGCTGGTTAAACCGCGAGTATTGAGCGCCATGATGGACCTGATTCGTCATGATTTGAGCCTGCTGGGTGTTACCCATGATAAATTTTTCTCTGAAAGCGAACTGCATAAAGAAAAAATGCAAGGTGAAAACAGTATCATAGCCCAAACTCTGGAATCCCTGCGTGAAGCCGGTTTGGTTTATCAGGGGACGCTTGAACCACCAAAGGGAAAGGCCCCCGAAGACTGGGAAGATCGTGAGCAGACTTTGTTCCGCGCCAAGAAATTTGGTGATGATACAGACCGCCCGCTGATAAAATCCAACGGCGACTATACATATTTTGCTGCTGATATTGCCTATCATCGGGATAAGTTTTTGCGTGGGTTTAATGATCAGATTATTGTGCTTGGGGCTGATCACTCAGGTTATACCAAGAGATTGCAGGCCGCAGTTAAAGCCGTATCCGAGGGTAAAGCATCCATTGATGTGAAAATCTGTCAGATTGTGCGCCTCATGCGTGATGGCAAACCGTTCAAAATGTCCAAACGTTCCGGCGATTTGGTTACGGTAAGTGATGTGGTGGGGGAGGTGGGCCGCGATGCGGTGCGCTTTATGCTGTTGTTTCGACGCAATGAGGCAACAATGGACTTTGATTTTGCCAAAGTAAAAGAACAAACACGTGAAAATCCGGTGTTTTATGTGCAATATGCCCACGCACGCGCCAATTCCATTTCCCGTACAGCATCCAAAGATATGCCTGATTTGGATATATCTGAAGCAGCGCTGCAACGGGCAAATATTGCATTGTTGACTACTGAATCCGAAGTTGAAGTATTACAAATGCTTGCCCAGTGGCCCCGCCTGGTTGGTGCGGCCCCCCGCGCCCACGAACCGCATCGAATTGCCTTTTATTTATATGACCTTGCAGGTGTTTTTCATGGGTTCTGGTCCAAAGGAAAACTGGACCCATCGTTACGTTTTGTTAACCGTGAGCAACCAGAATTGACAAAAGCCCGACTCGCTATGGTTGGGGCGGTAAAACAGGTGTTGGCGCTTGGGTTGGGGGTTTTGGGTGTCAGTGCGCCCGATGAACTTTCATAATTCAATCACAATATCATGTGATATGTCGCAAAATCCGGTGTACCTGCCGGTTTGACAAGAATTTTGAATAAAGGATATACTGGATCATGGACACGACCAAAACGTCGAACCCATCCAGCAAAGCCGACGAAGCCGATGATCTCATTGAAGAATTGGCGCGTCTGATGGCTGATGATGCTCAGATAAACACCCCTTCAGCGCAACCAGTGCCAAAGGCGGGTGGATTTAAACCACGCGGACTTTCTGATGAAAGCGCTGTAAACACACCCGATGCGCCGCACGCTCCTCCGGCGCAACCGACCCCAACCGCACCACCAACGACCGGGTTTGGTGATAAAGGTGGTGCGCCCGATTTTGATTTGAACCAGTTTGACCTGGGTACGCCCAAGGCCGAAATATCGTCTGTCTCAGCGGATGTTCCTGAACCTTCTGTACCATCAGCCCATGCGCCAGTTGCAGAATCAAAACAGAAACCCTCTACTCCCGCATCCGGAGCGGGTGAATTTGACTTTGGTTTTGGAGTTGGCCCTGTCGGCACAAGCACCTCTGAAGCGCCACAACAGCCTTTGGATGCTCCCAGTGCCGGCGAAAGTACGGATCAAACTTCAGACCCGATCGCTGACTTGATAAATGCCGCTGTTTCCAAGCATGACAATGTAGGAACGCCGGGCGGAGTTTTGCCGCAAACACCCCCCGAAGGGGTGCCGACATCTGAAGATGCAACCAGAGATAATTTTGCCTCCCCGCCAGTTTTTGGTGTTGAAGGTACGCCTGCACCCGCGCCCACCCCGGAAACAGGTGAAAAGCCTTTTGGTGGCTCAATGGCGCTCGATGAAATTGAATCTCTAATTGGCAATTCAGTCAATGTGGATACTCCCCTTTCACAACCCGACATGAATGCTCAAATGGCAGTGGAGGGGCCACCGTTGACGCCTCCTTCCAGCGCCAACGCTTTGCCTACTGAGGCGAAAGTTGCAATTCTGGAAGATGAATTGTCCGGGGAGACTGATGGTTCTCTATCAAAGCCTGACAACGCTGAGGCTGCAATATTGCAGGCCATGGCAGCGGCTGGAACCGCTTCATCTGCAGCTGTTACAACGCATGCAAAAGCTGAAATACCTGCCCCTCAACACGCTTCAGTTGAAATTCCAGCAGAAACCGGGGAGCCTATGCTGGCCCCAGGGCGCGTGGCGTTGCCTGGAAAAAGTAAAAATTCTTCATACAATTATCTGTTGCCACTGGCTGGGATTCTGGTTGTTGGCGCCATTGGTCTGGGCGGGTATTTGTTATTAAATCCGGGCCAAAGTGAAACAGATGCGCCCGTATTGCTCGCTGATGGCGCAGCGACCCGGCAAGCTCCCCCGCCCTCCGAGCCTGCACCTGAGTCTGTAGTTTTGAATCAGATTGATGGCAGTACAGCGCCCACTACGATAGAAAGTCTGGTTTCCAGAGATGAAACAGAAGGGGCTACCGGCCCGGTTATTCGGCAGGTGGTTACCGCTGATAATTCAGAAGCTGGCCTTGCGAACCGACGCGTGCGAACGGTAACGGTACGTCCTGACGGCACAATTATTTCTGGTGAAGATGCTGTTGCTGGTGGTCAGGCGCTGCCTGTTGCTCAACCCAACTTGCCGGATTTACCGGCAAATGCTGTGAATACTGAATTGTCCGGCACAACGGTTGCTGCTTTACCCCAAAATCCTGCCATTGGAGCAAATTCCGTTTTTGACGGAAATTCGGCTTCTGCTACAAATCCGGCCTTTAGCACAAATGGTAATGCGACGCAGGTGAATGGAACTTTGGCACCATCGCCACGCCCAAGACTTGCAAATCGTCGGGAACTTGCTGCCCGTGCAAGAACCGCACAAACTCAGTTGCCTGTAACTACCGGACTGACCTCTCCGGCATCAACTTCAGCGGTTAATCTGATTTCAGCTCCGGTTACTTCAGCCGGGGGTGCTATTGAAACGGTTTCCATTGTGAATTCCGCCTCAACGGCCAATGCCAGTGCACCTGCCTCCACATCAACAAATGTGGCAAATCCTCGCGCACTGGTTCAATTGGCTTCACAGCGTTCCCTGAATACTGCCAATGCGACTGCCAGAAATTTGCAATCTGAATTTGGTTCGTTGATGAACGGGGGCACGCTTGTTGTACGTAGTGTCGATCTGGGCACCAGAGGCATTTATTATCGGGTTCAACTTCCCACGGATTCCCTCGCATCAGCAAATTCAATTTGTAATGCGATCAAAGGTGCTGGCGGGGATTGTTTCACCCGATCCAATTAGCCAGGTGAATTAGCTTTGGCCAGCATTGTCGGGGACGAATGCCTTGTGCATCTTGACCTTAGCTCTGCTAACAGCGAAATTGCCCGCCAGCGGACAATTTGAGGCCTAAAAGTGTGTCGAACACAGTGAATTCACAAGATCAGGATTGGTTTACTAAAGGTACAGAACCGGAAAACACCGGGGAAGTGCTTTATGTGGATGTGGATGGCTTCGAAGGCCCGCTTGATCTTCTGCTTGAAATGGCCAGACGACAAAAGGTGGATTTGGCAAATATTTCGGTTCTTGCCCTGGCCGAGCAATATCTTGAATTTATTGAAAAGGTTCGAAAAAAACGCATTGAGGTTGCAGCCGATTATTTGGTGATGGCCGCATGGCTTGCCTACCTTAAAAGTAGATTGATGGTGCCGGATGTGCCCGGCGATGATGAGCCGAGCGGCGAAATGATGGCCGCAATGCTACAATTTCGCCTCAAAAGGCTCGAAGCCATGCGAAATTCCGCTCAACAGCTGGTCAATCGGGCGCGCCTGGGGCGTGAAGTTTTTGCTCGTGGCAATCCGGAATCAATAAAAATTATCTCTGAATACACCTTTAGCGCCAGCCTGTATGATTTACTTAAAGCCTATGGTGGAATGCGCGAGCGGACCCTTTCAATTGACTACGCGCCGCAAAAGCGCACCGTCTGGTCCCTTAAAAGCGCCCGACTGGTGTTGGAGCGACTGGTTGGCGAAAGTATGGAATGGATGGCTCTTGATGGGTATCTGGTTGAATATCTTAGTGTGCCTGAAGACCGGGCAACCATTCTGGCATCCAGTTTTTCCGCCAGTCTGGAGCTTGTTCGCGAAGGGCAGTTGGAAATGCGCCAGTCGGTTGCGTTTGCCCCATTGTTAATGCGCCGTCGGCGTTCAGACCAAAAATAGACAGTAAGGAACTTCATACCAGAATGAGTGATGAATCCGCAGATGAAGCCAATTACGCCTCCACGCCTGAGGGCGAGGGGGAGATTGTCCTGCGCAATCTTCGTGTGTTGGAAGCGCTTTTGTTTGCCTCAAGTGAACCGCTGATGATAGCCCAGATGTCACCTTTTTTGTCGGAAGGAGCCATAACTGAAAAACTGCTGGCCCAGCTTGCTGAGCAATACGAAAAGCGCGGGGTCAATCTGGTTGTACGTGGAGATCGGTGGGCGTTTAGAACTGCGGCTGATCTTGGATTTTTATTGCGACGAGAAGAAACAGAAACGCGCGTTTTATCGCGTGCAGCGCTGGAAACCATGGCGATTATTGCCTACCATCAGCCTGTTACTCGAGCAGAAATTGAGGAAATTCGCGGGGTTGCCGCCGGCAAGGGGACATTGGATTTGTTGATGGAGGCGGGGTGGATCCGCATGCGCGGACGCCGTCGCACGCCCGGCAGACCTGTAACCTATGGCACAACCCCTGAGTTTTTGGATCATTTTTCGCTGGAGACCCTGACGGACCTTCCCGGACTGGAGGAACTGAAAGGCTCAGGGCTTTTGTCCAACCAACTGCCCCCGGATTTGCAAATTCCCTTGCCCTTTGATGGGGAATTGCGCGAAGATGAAGATCCGCTTGAAGAAGACGACCCCGTTTTGCTTCCTGACGCGGACGAATAAAAGAGCCAATTAACGCGTTTGAGTAATTCACTTATGACAAAACAAACCGCCAATAAGGGCGCGCATGCCGTTACCAGCGATGTGGGACATTGGGGTCCCCGTGGTACTGCCGGCGTTAGTTTCGCCGCAGCTTTGAGCTTTGACAAAGTGGATGTGAAAATCGGTGGCCGCGCAGTATTGAACAAACTGGATCTGGCTCTGGTTCCAGGGGAAATTCTTTGTTTATTGGGGGAATCAGGTTCCGGAAAATCTACCATATTGCGGGTTGCTGCTGGTATTCAAGCCATCAGCGGTGGCGAAGTGCGGGTGAATGGTGCGTTGGTTTCATCAAAAAACAAACAGGTTTCGCCTGATCAGCGGGGTGTTGGGCTGATGTTTCAGGATTTTGCACTTTTCCCACATCTCAACCTGCTCAATAATGTGTGCTTTGGACTGAACAAAACCCCCCGCGATGAAGCAATTAAGCGTGCGCGTGCAGCCCTGAAAAGAGTGGGGCTACAGTCTCGGGAAAAAGACTTCCCTCACATGCTTTCAGGAGGGCAGCAACAACGCCTCGCTTTGGCGCGCACATTTGCACCGCGTCCCGGAATTTTGATGCTTGATGAGCCGTTTTCTTCACTTGATGCACGTCTTCGCGAAAATGTGCGTTCCCAAACCCTCGCAATTCTTCGTGAAACCCGCGCAACCACTATTATTGTCACCCATGATCCTGAAGAGGCGATGGTACTTGGGGATCGCATTGCTTTGTTGCGTGACGGACGGGTGGCTCAGATAGATAATGTTTCGCGTATTTATTCAAATCCAGTAGATTTGCAAATCGCGCGCTTTTTTTCCACTTTGACGGAAATTGATGCGGTGGTTAATGATGGTTTTGCCCAGACACCGCTTGGGAAAATTCCTACGCCGGGCAGGGGCGATCACGATAAAGTCACTTTGGCGTTCAGGCCCGTTGGTGCGTTGGAGATTTGTGCGGGTTCTCAAGGGGTTCCAGCAAGAATACTTACCAAACATGAAGCGTTGGGATTTGATATATTTGAAGTTCAGGTGCGTGATATTGAGGCGCCTGTAACAATCCGCTCACCGGCAAATCATGAGCGTCAACCCGGAAATGACATATACTGACGCTCAATCTTGAGCATGTGCTTGTTTTTGATCGTGTTTGACAATATCTATACAAGAACATAGCGCACTTGGTGCACAACCGGGCCGGACAAAATGGCCCTATGGAGAAGAAAAATGAATCCAGGACCCTGGGGAATACTGATAATTGTAGTTGCAGTTTTGCTACTGTTTGGTCGCGGTAAAATTGCCGGAATGATGGGCGAAGTTGCTTCAGGCATCAAATCATTCCAACGTGGTATGAGTGAAGACCCCAAGCCCGTTGAAAAAGTTGAAGCTGACGAAAAAGAAAAGTCTGACGCTTAGACCTGTCCGGACGTAACGCAGTTGTTTAACTTTTTTGCTTGCCTGAGCGAGGGCAAAACTTATGCTTAGTATTGGCTGGACCGAGATGATGCTGGTTGCCGCGATCGCGTTGATCGTGGTGGGCCCAAAAGACCTGCCCGCTATGTTGCGCCAGATCGGAAAAGCAGTTGGTTCCATACGCCGTATGGGCAATGATTTTAAGGCTGAGCTGAACAAAGTCACCGCTGTTGATGATCTCAAAGACATTAAGCGCTCGATTGCATCACCACTTACTGATGTGCGGCGTGATATCGAAAAAGAGTTCAATTCAATTGCCCCGGATGGCAGTGCAATTCCCAGCGGCAAAATTGCTCCGGCGGACCCTGATGCTCAAAGTGTCGCGGATGAAATAAAAGCGGCTGCAGGCTTGGACAAAGCACCGGTAATTGATGGTTCGGCCGCCAAAGCCAGTATGGCCGCAGCTGTTGCCAAAGCTAAAAATTTGGGCGGTGGTGCCGCTCAGGGGGCGACGACGGTTGCAACAACTGCTCAGCCAAAGCTAATGCGAAAGCCCAGAAAGACCAGAACCGCGCGTGCAAAAACTGCAACAAGTAAGGTAACCGCCTCAAAACCCGTGGCAATAAAAAAGCCCGCCTCAAAACAAACTGGGTCCAAAAAACCTGCGGCAAAGAAAACACCAGCAAAAAAACCGGCAACCAAAAAGCCGGCAAAAAGTGAAACAAACTAATGGCCGCCAAAGATCCGACAATCCCCCCGGCACCCGTTGACAATGATAAGCCGAAATCCAAAGGAAAATCAGAGCTGGCTGGAACAGAGGCATCACTGATTGACCACCTTACCGAACTGCGCCGGCGCCTGATATATTCAATGGTAGCGATTGCGGTTTTATTTGTTGTTTGTTTCCTCTTTGCTGACTGGCTTTTTGATTTTCTTCTGGAGCCATTCAAAACAGCCACAGGGGGCGATGAAAACATTCGCTTGATATATACTGCGCCACAGGAATTCTTTTTCACCAAGCTGAAGTTGTCGCTTTTTGGCGCCGCGTTTTTGGCTTTTCCGGTAATTGCTTCTCAGATTTATGCATTCGTGGCTCCCGGTCTTTACAAAAACGAACGGGGGGCATTTTTACCCTATCTGTTTGCCACGCCGGTGTTTTTTGTCATTGGGGCCGCGGTGATGTTTTATGGTGTTATGCCGTTGGCATTACGTTTCTTCCTTTCAATGGAGGGGGCAGGGGCCGGAGGTGTCACCATTGAGATGTTACCCCGTGTGTCAGAATATCTTTCGTTGATTATGACCCTGGTATTGGCATTTGGCATTTGCTTTCAGTTACCGGTAATCCTGACATTGCTCGCCAGAATTGGTGTCGTGGAAAGTGAAAACCTTAAATCCTGGCGCAAATATGCATTTGTTGCCGTGCTGGTAATAGCTGCGTTCCTTACGCCACCCGATCCTATCTCTCAGCTTGGCTTGGCCCTGCCCATGCTGTTGCTTTATGAAATTTCGATTTGGTCCGTGAAGTTTGTAGAAAGAGCCCGGGCCAAAAGAGAAGCGGAAGAAGCCGCGCAAAATCTGTAAAAAATATTGTCCTTGTGACAGATAGCCTTGTCGCTTAAAAGCTATCACAAATTTCAACATCATTTTTCAAGAGGCATGACCTCTGTTCAAGGCAATCCAATGTTTGATATGAAATGGCTGCGTGCCAACAAGGAAGAATTTGACAATTCGATGATACGACGCGGAATTGGCCCGCAATCGGAAAAATTGCTTGAGTTGGATGATGCCCGGCGTGCCACAGTCGCCTCCCTTAATGAGTTGCAGGAATTACGTAACAAATCCTCTAAACAAATCGGACAGGCCAAAGCCCGGGGGGATAAGGAAAAAGCGCAAAAACTTTTGGCTGAAGTTGCTGACTTAAAGGCCAAAGTGCAGGAGGGCGAAGAGAGTGAGCGTCAGCAAACTCAAGCATTAAATGAGTTTATGCTGGCTCTGCCAAACCTGTTGGCCAGTGATGTTCCTGAGGGAGAAGACGAAAACGACAATATCGAAATCAGCCGGTTTATGGAACCGACCAAATTTGATTTTGTTCCAAAAGAGCATTTTGAACTTGGCGAAGCCCTGGGGTTGATGGATTTTGAAGCCTCGGCGCGTATGTCCGGTTCGCGCTTTGTTGTTCTTAAGGGACAGTTGGCTTTGTTGGAGCGCGCCCTTGGAAACTTCATGCTCAATGTGCAAACAATTCATCACGGTTTTACTGAGGTCTCCGCACCGCTTTTGGTGCGCCCTGAAGCGATGATTGGCACCGGGCAGCTTCCCAAATTTTCTGAAGATTCTTTTGAGACCTCAGATGGCCGCTGGCTTATCCCGACGTCTGAAGTGTCGCTGACCAACCTGGTGCGTGAGCAAACTCTTTCTTACAAAGACTTGCCCTTGCGTTATTCATCTCTTTCTTACTGTTTTCGTTCCGAATCCGGTTCCGCAGGGAAAGACACGCGCGGCATGTTGCGTCAGCACCAGTTTTCTAAAGTCGAAATGGTGATTATCACAACTCCGGACAAGGCAGATGAAACCCACAAGGAGATGCTTGGCTTTGCCCAGGAAGTGTTCCGACGGCTAAAAATCCCCTATCGTACCGTTGCCCTGTGCACTGGGGATATGGGGAATTCAATGCAACGTACCTTTGATATTGAAGCATGGATGCCGGGGCAGAACACCTATCGGGAAGTGTCCTCCGTGTCCATGGGCGGGGATTGGCAGGCCCGGCGCATGAATGCACGCTATCGCACTGAGGAGGGTAAAGTTGAGTTTGTTCATACTCTGAACGGCTCCGGAGTTGCCGTGGGGCGCTTGATGATTGCGCTGATGGAAAACTACCAGAACAAGGATGGTTCAATCTCTATTCCTGAACCGCTTCAAAGATATATGAACGGCCTGGAAGTGATTGGGGCGGATAAATGAAATCAAATCCACGTATTTTGATTTCAAATGACGACGGCATTGATGCTCCCGGTCTCAAGGTTTTGCAGGATATAGCCGCACAACTAAGTGATGATGTGTGGGTTGTTGCCCCCGATACCAATCAAAGTGGGGCCAGCCATCGCTTCACTTTGGGTACGGAGCTGGAATTTAGCACGCATGGACACCAGATTTTTTCGCTCAATGGAACACCTGCCGATTGTATCGTTGCCGGATATACCCATTTGCTCAAAGATAGTCCGCCAGACATTGTGCTTGCTGGAATAAACCATGGGCAGAATATGGGGGATATTATCAATTGCTCAGGCACCGCAGCTGCTGCCCGTGAGGGCGCGCTTCAGGGCGCGCTTGGTATTGCGCTTTCTCAAGCTGTTGATTATGAAAATCAGCGCGATGTGGAGTGGGATTGCTCCAAAGCCCACGCATTGAGCCTTTTGAAAAGCCTAATTGCGCAGGTCGGCCATACTCACAACAGGAACCGTGATCTTTATTACAATGTAAATTTCCCTGATTGTGAACCAGATCAGGTGAGCGATGTGCAAACGGTTCCCCATCAGCGTTTTGATCGTTCAGCGTTTCGCCACTATCCCAGTAAAAATGAGGGCCGATTTTTCATTTCCATCCCTGAAACACCGACGCCAATGGAAGAGAATTTTGATTTTCATGCTTTGCACCAATCCAAATCGATCACCGTGACGCCTCTGACTTTGCGGTTTTCAGATATGGATGAAGTCCAGCGTTTGCAAGGTATTTTATCTATTTGATCGTGAATTCGATCACATGAATTCCTCTGCTATTTTGGTTTCAAAAACAGCTAACTGACATTTAGATAAAATTTTCTACGTTTTTAAGGCGCTATTTACCTTGTTGGGCCTACTCTGACATCTGTTGTTTAGTTGAGTATGAGTAAGCCTATGAGTAGCCGTGTAAATACACGAGCAGTAAAAAGCGCCTCTGCGTTGGCGTTTGTTGTGTTGGGTTCTATCCTGTTAGCAGGGTGCTCCACTTTGGGTGGGTTTCCAACATCGCAGCTGAATTCTGATAATCTGGTAACAGGATCAATTCGTCCTGTTGAGCAGGGAGACCTTGCTCAGCCAATGCCAGGTGTTTTACAACCCGTTCAGAGTTCAAACGCATCACGCGGCCCCTATCTTCCACCGGCTAATGTTGGCGGAAATGCGATGATAAACCAGGGTGTTGCGCCTTTGACAACCGCGTCAATCCCCACGGCCACCTTGCTTCCTCCGATTCAAAACAGTGCAACAATTGTTCCTTCGCAGGCTTTGCCGCCAGCGATTCAATCCAGTTCTGTTGGGAGTCAACAAACCATGTCCGCACAAACTCAATCCTCTATTGCACCCCCGCGTGTAACTCAGCCCTTTCAGGACAATTCAGTTCCTCAGGTTACTGCAAGTCGTACTGCCCCGGCACTGGCGGTTGTTTCCTCAGGAGCGCAAACCACTCCCCCAATGGCTGGAACAAATTACGTTCACACGGTGGAGTCCGGGGAATCCCTTTATGCGATTGCCCGTCGTTATGATGTTGCATCAAGCGCTATCGTACAGGCCAATTCTCTGGCGGCAGCTGATCAGATATTTGTCGGACAAAAACTCATAATCCCCGGGCGTGCTGATTTGGTATCTGCAAACACAGGTGGCAATGTTCAGGCTCAGGCTGACCCGATTACAACCGCTTCGGTTCCCGTTCCCCAATCTCAAACGGGTGCAAATTCTGCACCACCTGCACCAGCGGTGAGTGTGCCAGCGCCTTCTGCCTCACCCCCGCAACAGGTTGCCTCTACTGCACCTCCTGTTTCTGCAGCTCAGGGTTTCCGTTGGCCGGTAACAGGAAAAGTGATTGTAAACTTCCTGGAATCCAATCGCACCGGAATAAACATTGAAGCTCCAAGTGGGGCGGCGGTTCGCGCGGTGGAAAACGGCACTGTAATTTATGTTGGAAGCGGTGTTTCCGGTTTTGGCAATTTGGTTCTGGTTCGCCATTCCAACGGATATGTCTCAGCCTATGCCCACCTTAAGGAAATTACGGTGGCAAAGGGCAACAATATTAACCGGGGAGATCCGGTTGGAACGATCGGAATGTC
Organism: Alphaproteobacteria bacterium; assembly: GCA_024279575.1. Classification (GTDB taxonomy): domain Bacteria; phylum Pseudomonadota; class Alphaproteobacteria; order Rhizobiales; family Devosiaceae; genus DROE01. The sequence continues at coordinate 17,250 of JAJRRJ010000115.1, forward strand.
CGGTTCAGTAACACGACCACAACTGCACTTCGAGCTACGCCAGGGCGCGACGCCAGTCGATCCCATGCCGCTTTTGGCCTCCTAGTGCACCTATGGACCAGGCGCCCCCTATCGTCTGGTCCATTTTTTTACTAAATCAGACGTTCTTTCCCATTTCTCCGGCAATTTGGCGAACTAACTGAATGGCAACGCGCCCGGACCGGGCCCCTCTGGTTGCAGCCCATTCAATGGCGCGGGATTTGAGTTCTTTGTCTGAAATATCAAGCCCGTAAAACTCCACATATCGCGCGATCATTTCCAAAAACTGCTCCTGCGAGCAATTATGGAACCCAAGCCAAAGTCCAAACCGGTCCGAAAGTGATATTTTTTCATGAACAGCTTCGCCGGGGTTGATGGCACTTGAGCGTTCATTGTCAATCATTTCGCGTGGCATAAGGTGGCGTCGATTTGACGTTGCATAAAACAGGGTGTTTTGCGGACGCCCCTCAAGTCCGCCATCCAGAATTGTTTTGAGTGACTTGTAACTGGATTCCCCGGCATCAAAACTCAAATCATCGCAATAGATGACAAATTGGGCTGGCAATTTTGCGACTACCCGCATAAGCGCAGGCAAAGTAATGATGTCTTCGCGGTTGATCTCCACAAGAACCAACCGTTTCAGATCAGCATCATTTCTTTGAACAATATCCCCGTGCAGTGCTTTGACCAGTGAAGACTTGCCCATGCCCCGCGATCCCCAAAGCAGGGCGTTGTTTGCGCCATGGCCGCGGGCAAATTGTAGCGTGTTCTGCTCAAGTGTTCTGGCCTGGTCCTCAATACCGCATAACAACTCCAACGGCACTCGCGACACACTTTGAACCGGAATAAGCTCACTTTCACTTTCACTTGCACTCCAGATATATGCATTCGCGTCCCCTAATTTCACGTTGGAAGAGGCATTGTTGACACCAATTTTCTCCACGGCGGCTGCCAAACGCTTAATTGACTGGGAAATTGCTTTTAAAGTATCTGATTTGCTCATTTATGACCCAACTTGTTACTATTGGTGCTTGCTTATGCGCCGTTGCTTTTGCATAAAGCCTGCGGCGTGACATTTATATATTTTTTTGCCCCAAGGGGGTGCGTTTCGCTGATAATTCACCCTATATGGGGTATTCACAAAGGCTTTGACAAGCCAAATTGCTCGGACAAATATTGAGCACACCTATTGGAGTTATGACAGATGCTATTCACACCCGTTTATGCCCAGGCCGCCGGCGGCGGCGACATTCTTACCTCATTTTTCCCGATCATTCTTCTGATCATTATTTTCTGGTTTTTTATTTTTCGGCCACAGCAAAAGCGCGCTAAAGCCCACCAGGAAATGCTCGGAGCTGTTCGGCGCGGGGATACCATCGTCACAACAGGTGGCTTGGTTGGGAAAGTAACAAAAGTTACTGACGGTGCCGATTTGCAGGTTGAAATTGCCAAGGGTGTTAAAGTAAACATTGTGCGTACTATGCTTTCTGACGTGCGCTCCAAACCAGAGCCAGTCAACGATAATAAATAAACCGCTCGATTGTTTCGCCGTATTTAAGAAACAAAAAGACGCCAAGGATACGATATGCTCCAGTTCTCCCCAATCCGCACAGCATTGATTGCGGTCACCACAGTCCTTGGCTTTTTGTTTTTGCTGCCGAATTTTACCGGTGGTGATTATCGCAATAGCCTGCCGAACTGGATGCCCGAGTGGACAGTGGAATGGTTGCCCACACAGAAAATTGTGCTTGGACTGGATTTGCAAGGGGGCTCGCATCTGCTGATGCAGGTCAACCGGCAGGACATAATCGACGAACGTGTCCGCGATTTGCGGCGAGAGGTGCGCTCCATTCTGGCCAATGACAACTCCATTGGTCATTTGATTTCCACTGACAATGACACCATGATCATCACACTGACCGATGAAACTCAGCTTAATGCCGCCCGTGAGGCGCTTCGGGCAGTTGAAGTTGTGGTTTCGACGTCAGTTTTTTCAGTGTCAGGGGTCGTGGAAACCAGGGTTGAAGTGACCCCGGATAATAAAATCAAGGTTTCACTTACCAAAGAGGGCATTGATGAGCGCATGTCCTCCCTGGTGACCCAGTCAATCGAAGTCATTCGCCGTCGTATTGATGAATTGGGCACAACTGAGCCAACCATTCAGCGTCAGGGGACTGATCGCGTTCTGGTGCAGGTCCCCGGGTTTGACGATTCCGAGCGTTTGAAAGATTTGATTTCACGCACCGCGCGCCTGACATTTCATATGGTGCATCCAACTATTACCGCGACCCAGGCCCAGGCAGAAGGCCTTCCCTTGGGAACATTTATTTTACCAAGCGCCAATGGATTTGACGAGCTGCTGTTTGAAGATGTGGCTTTAGGTGGAGAATCGCTGGTTGATTCTCAACCCGGGTTTGATCAACAAACCGGCCAGGCCATTGTATCGTTTCGTTTTGATACCCGTGGTGCGATAATTTTTGCTGAAATCACATCCGCCAATGTGGGGCGCCGTTTCGCAATTGTATTGGATAATCAGGTGATTACCGCGCCAACTATCCAAACCGCGATTACCGGGGGTTCAGGGCAGATTTCGGGCAATTTCACGCCCCAGAGCGCAAATGACCTTGCCGTGCTTTTACGCGCCGGGGCCTTGCCCGCTACTTTGGATATAATTGAAGAGCGTTCCGTTGGCCCATCACTTGGTGCCGATAGTGTTTCCGCCGGACTAATGGCTGGTTTGGTGGGGGCCATTGCCGTAGTTGTTTTCATGGTACTTAGCTATGGCCTCTTTGGTATTTTTGCTTCCATTTCGTTGACACTGAATATTGTCTTGGTTTTAGGCGCTTTATCGATGCTTGGTGCCACGCTCACCTTGCCCGGTATTGCCGGTATCGTTTTGACGGTAGGTATGGCGGTGGACGCCAACGTTCTGATATACGAGCGAATACGTGAGGAAATGGTTGGTGGTCGATCGGTGCATCAGGCTCTTGAGGCCGGGTTCAAGCGCGCTATGGGCACCATTATTGATGCCAATGTCACGACCTTTATTGCCGCTGCAGTTTTGTTCTTTTTGGGGTCCGGTCCCATCCAGGGTTTTGCCATAACGCTGGCCCTTGGCATCTTAACCACAATGTTTACTGCCTACTTTGTTACCCAGTTCATTATTGGCCGCTGGTATTCTGTTGTGCGCCCGAAAACCATACGGATAAAGTTATTCAGCATGGTGCCAGAAGGCACGAAAGTTCCCTTCATGAAATGGCGAAGAGTTGCCATGATTTTGTCAGTGGTCGCCATAGTTGGATCACTCGGTCTGTTTGGGGTAAAGGGGTTAAACCTTGGTATTGATTTTCTTGGCGGTTCTGCGGTTGAGGTGCAAGCCATCGAAGGGGAGGCCGATATTGCTGATATTCGTACCCGCGTTGGTGCCCTTGGCCTTGGCGATGTGCAGGTGCAGGGGTTTGGCACGCCGATTGATGTCTTGATCCGGGTTGAAGCTCAAGACGGTGGTGACACCGCGCAGCAGGACGCAGTGCGTTTGGTAACCGATGCTTTGAGTGCAGATTATGACATTCGCCGGGTTGAAGTTGTGGGCCCCACGGTTTCAGGCGAGTTGGCAATCGCTGGAGCAATAGCGGTTTTTGTCGCCATTTTTGCCGTGTTGCTATATATTTGGATGCGCTTTGAATGGCAGTTCGCAGTTGGTGCTGTGATTGCTTTGGTGCACGATGTGGTACTGACCATCGGGCTTTACTCTATTATCGGGTTTGAATTTAATTTATCCTCAATCGCAGCTATTCTCACGATCGTCGGCTATTCTCTCAACGATACGGTTGTGGTCTATGACCGGGTACGCGAATATTTACGGAAATTCCGCAAAATCAGCGTTAGAGAACTGATTGATATGTCAATTAATTCCATGTTGTCCCGTACATTGCTCACCTCTCTTACCACTGCTTTGGCTCTTTTGGCCCTGGTTGTATTTGGTGGTGAGGTTATTCGCGGATTTACCATTTCCATGACCTGGGGCGTTCTGGTTGGGACCTACTCATCCATATTTATTGCGGCGCCAATCCTGATTTTCTTCGGCCTGAAAACCCGCAAAGCGGCAGAAAAAGAGGTTAAAGAAAAGCGCGTCGATGGAGCTGAGGTTTAATTTCTACCAGAAAACGGGACTGTTTATAGGTGACACGGGACGGACACTATCCATATCAGGCCCCAATTGATGCCTATGGCAATGGCGGGTTTCGGTTTGCGCAAATGTCCCACAGGGGATCACTGCTGTGCCTCCCCTCCGGCATGCATGCATGGGACGTTCAAAGCCTTGAGCAAATCGATGAAACGAGTCTGAAACGGGTTCTTGACCAGGCGGACGACATCGATATTTTGCTGATCGGGCTGGGTAAAGAAATCAGCTTTTTATTGCCTCAACTGCGTGAGTGCCTAAAAGATCAACACATTATTGTTGAAGCGGTGGCAACCGCCAGTGCCATAAGCACTTACAATATTTTGCTGGGTGAGAAACGGGCTGTTGCTGCTGCGTTGATTAGCGTTGACAGCGCACGGCGCGCCTAATGACGTCGCATCAGGGCCACATTGGGGATGTGCTAAAAAGTCTTGATATTGATCGCTACCACTCCTCACTCGTCTTAGATAACGAACTTGGATCTGATGTGCGTGCTCTTTATGCTTTTGCCGCTGATGTTTCCCAGATTCGTGAGCGGGTTTCTGATCCGGCAGTGGGTGAAATCCGCCTGCAATATTGGCTCGACCTCATTTCTGGCAGCGAATATGGCCGAACGGAAAACAACCCCGTTGCCAGCCGGTTAATGTACATTATTGACCGCTATGATTTACCAACAGGGCCGTTGCGAAGGCTACTCGCAGCGCGTCGATTTGACCTGTATGATGATCCAATGGCAGATATGAATACCTTTGAAGGGTATGCCGGTGAAACCAATTCAATCCTTTATCAACTGGCGACAATAATATTGAACAGGGGAAACGATGCAGGTGCGGCGGCGGCTGCCGGTCATATGGGTGTTGCCCATGC
>JAJRRJ010000116.1 GCA_024279575.1 Alphaproteobacteria bacterium
GCCTTACGGCAAGCGAGCAGCTTGAAGAAATTATGAATTTGGCACAACACCTGCACCTGGAGCAACAGGATCACTGGCAGACTTTGCGCCGGGAGCTGGTAAAAAAAGGTGTGGTGATTCATGAGGCAAAGGATCTGGGCGAAAAGCAAATCGCCTATCTGAAAAAGCTTTACCGTCAGGAATTGTTTCCGGTTTTGACGCCGGTGGCGGTGGATCCTGCGCATCCGTTTCCATTTATTCCAAATCTGGGTTTTACCATGGCTGTGGAACTGGATCAGTCCAAGGGCGCGCGCAACGGGGGCGGCGGGCGGATGATGGCGCTTGTGCGTATTCCGGGCAACCTTGATCGGTTTGTTACTCTGCCTGGTGAGTTGTCCAATGATGAGCGTACCGAGATGGTGACGATTGAGAATGTTATTTCACTGTCATTTGATCATATGTTCCCCGGTTATGAAGTGATTGGATCGGGTGCATTTCGGATTTTGCGGGACAGCGAATTGGAAATTGATGAGGAAGCTGCCGATCTTGTGGAGGAATTTGAAACGGCGCTAAAGCAGCGTCGTCGCGGGGTGACCATCCGGCTTGAGGTTGAAAAATCCATGTCAAAATCCCTGCGCCGTCAGATTGCGGATAAACTGGGTATTACACGGGCTGAAATATTTGAAGGCTCCGGTTTTCTCGGATTGGCAGATGCTTCGTTTATTTGCTCAATACCGCGCTCTGACCTGTTGTTTCCAAAATATAATGCGCGGTTTCCTGAGCGCATTCGTGATCATAACGGGGATTGTCTGGCAGCAATTCGAAAAAAAGATATTCTGGTTCACCATCCGTTTGAAAGTTTTGACGTTGTAGCGCTGTTTCTAACTCAGGCGGCCAATGATCCTGATGTGGTGGCGATCAAACAAACACTTTATCGCACCTCAGCGGAATCACCGATTGTAAAAGCATTGATTACGGCGGCGGAGGCGGGGAAATCCGTCACAGCTCTTGTGGAACTCAAGGCGCGGTTTGATGAAGCGGCCAATATTCGCTGGGCGCGGGATCTGGAGCGAGCCGGGGCGCAGGTGGTGTTTGGTTTTGTGGAACTTAAAACCCACGCAAAGCTCTCTCAGGTTGTGCGCCGCGAACGGGGAAAACTTGTTTCCTATTGTCATATCGGCACTGGAAATTACCACCCCATCACGGCAAAGGTTTATACGGATTTAAGCTATTTCACCTGCAATCAGGTTTTGGCGCGGGATGTGGCGCGGGTGTTTAACTTTATCACAGGCTATGCCTCGCCAACCGAACTGGAAGCGTTTTCAGTCTCCCCGCTAAATCTGCGCCAGCGATTGATGGGGGATATTGAAGGTGAAATTTCCAATGCCAAGCAGGGGAAACCATCGGCAATTTGGTTGAAAATGAATTCACTGGTGGACCCTGACATTATTGATGCATTGTATCGGGCGGGTTCTGCGGGGGTGAGTATTGATCTTGTAGTACGTGGAATTTGTTGTTTGCGTCCCGGTATTCCGGGCTTTTCGGAAAATATCCGGGTAAAATCGATAGTGGGAAGATTTCTGGAGCACTCGCGGATTTATTGTTTTGCCAACGGGCATGAAATGCCATCCAACAAGGCCAAGGTCTATATTTCTTCTGCTGACCTGATGCGGCGGAATTTGGATCGTCGGGTGGAAACACTGGTGCCCATTACGCACAAAACAGTGCACAAGCAAATTCTTGAACGCATTATGGTGGCCAATTTGCGCGACAATCAGCAAAGTTGGGAAATTCTTCCAGACGGAAGTTCTCAACGCATGGTGCCAAAAGAGGGGGAGGATGCTTTTAATCTGCATAATTATTTTATGACAAATCCGTCTCTGTCAGGCCGTGGCACAGCAATTCCTTATACTGATGAAGAGGCCGGCGACTAATGATTTTGCGGCGTGAAAGTGGCACTGCGGAGCAGGCTATGGGCCGTCTTGCGGGGGTGGGCCCTATTGGCGTGCTCGACATTGGGTCAAACTCGGTACGCCTGGTGATCTATGAACATCATGCACGCACGCTTACTCCGCTGTTTAATGAAAAGGCGGCCTGTGCGCTGGGGCGCGGGGTGGCCAGTACAGGGCTGATTGCCGATAAGAATGCGGAACTTGCGTTGAAGGCCATTGCCCGGTTTGGTTTGGTGACCAAGCTCATGGAAGTGCCAGTTGTGCATGTTCTGGCGACATCTGCTGTACGTGAAGCGGCCAATGGTGCGGCGTTTTTGGCGCAGGTGGAACTGCTGATGGAGGCCAAAGGGCATGTATTGAGTGGTGAAGAGGAGGGGTATTTTGCCGCGCGGGGCATTATTTCTGGAATGCCTGATTTTTCCGGGCTGGTGGGGGATCTGGGAGGGGGGAGCCTTGAGTTTGCCTCCGTTGAAAAGGGGAAGGCCTCAAGGGGGGAGACCTTTGGCCTGGGTGTAATTCGCCTTCAGGACGAGAGCGAAATGCAGCCCGAAGGCGCTGCAAAAATTGCTGTAAAAAGATTGAAAAAATCCAAACTTCTGGCGCGGTGTAAATGTGAGGTGTTTTGTGCCATCGGGGGCACATGGCGGGCCTTTGCAGAACTGATGCAGGCACAGGAAAACTACCCTTTGCATATGGTACAAGGATATGAGGTTAAAGCAAAAGATGCACTTAATCTGGCAAAAAAGCTGGTGAAAGTCGCTGAAGATGTTGATGGAATTGAAACCGTTTCGCGCGCCCGGCGTGAGTTGCTTGCATATGGGGCGGCTGCCCTGATCGGGGTTTTGGAAGGGGCCAAATTCAAGCGGGTTGTTTTCTCATCACAAGGGGTGCGAGAAGGATATTTGTTTGAATTGCTCAAACCTGAGGAAGCCGCACTCGATCCGTTAATTGATGCGTGCGAAGAAATTTGTTTTTTACGGTCGCGCTCAGCTACTCATGCGTTGGAACTGGAGGCGTTTACGCAAGGGTTTTTGCTGGCACTTGGCCAAAGTGAAAACAAATCACAACGCAGGTTGCGCATTGCTTCGTGTCTGCTTTCAGATATTGGCTGGCGGGGGCACCGGGACTATCGGGGTGAGCAAAGTGTTGATCTGATTGCATATAATTCTTTGTTGGGGATTGACCATGCCGGGCGCGCCTTCATGGCCGAGGTTCTGGCGGTGCGCTATATGGGGTTGAAGCATGAAAGTTCCAGCATTGCGCTCAACACTCTGATGGGAGAAAAAGCCCATGAATATGCGCGCACTTTAGGGGCGTTGTTGCGACTGGCTTATGTTTTGAGTGGCGCGATGCCACAAATTCTGCCTGAAATTGAGTTTGAGGTGAATGAGCGCGCGCTCAATTTGATCCTGCCAGGGGAGCTTTCATTTTTGGCCAGTTTACGCCTGCAAAGCCGACTAAGTCAGTTGGCCAAACATCTGGGGCGAAACGACAGTGCCATTGTTGTACGCTAGCGCGCATCCCGATAAGTGAGTACAGGTTTTTTGGATAAATGACGTGCTTACACAAAAGGTTAGTCGTTCTTTTTGTCGAAGTCAGATTCTTTTAACTGAATTTCCACAATACCTTCTTTGGTGGCAGCAAGGGCAAGCTTTGAGTGTTTAATGTCCAAAGCTTTTTGGCCGAACAGTTTGAAGCGCCAGCCCGACATGGCCGGAACATCCGCCGTATCTGAGAGAACAATCTGGTCAATATCGTCGGAATTGGCAATGATGCGCGCCGCAACACCTTCACGTTCTGCAACAGCCTTTACCAAAACCCGCAGCAAATCCCCAACCGGTCCCTTTGGTGAGGGGCCTGATTTTCTTGGGGGGAGTTTGGGCAGCTCGGAATCGGGGATTTTTGCAACCTCATCCAGCACTTTTATGATGTCCCCCCCCATTCTGGAGTTTCCAAATCCTTTTGGCACAGCACGCAGACGATCAAATGCCTGGCTGTTTTTTGGGCGTTGAATTGCCAATTCGTTGACGGCGTCGTCCTTCAGGATGCGACGGCGGGGGCGATCGGTTTTTTTGGCTTCGTTTTCACGCCATGCCCCAAGAGCTTTGAGCGCCGCCAGATCGCGGGGGCGGTTGACTTTTGACTTGAGGCGCTTCCATGCATCTTGCGGATCAACGATATAGGTGTTGATGTTATTTAGAATTTTTTGTTCGTCCTGCATCCAAGCAAGGCGATTGAGTTCAACCAGTTTTGCTGAAAGCGCGTGATAGACATCGCGCAAATAGGTTACATAGGCCAGCGCATAGTCCTTTTGTTTATCAGAAAGCGGGCGGGCGGCCCAATCGGTAAAGCGGGAACTTTTATCAATTTGAGCGCCCACAATTGCCTGCACCAGTTTATCATAGGAAACCTGGTCGCCATATCCGCACACACTTGCTGCAACCTGGGTGTCAAAAATGGGAGTGGGCACGACATTGGCAAGTTTAACAAAAATTTCGATATCCTGACGGGCGGCGTGAAAGACTTTGGTTATTTTTTGATTGGCCATCAGGTCAAACAGGGGGGAAAGGTCAATGGTTTTGGCCATGGGGTCAACAAGTATCGCTTCGTCCGTAGTGGCGAGTTGAACCAGGCACAAAATAGGCCAGTAGGTGGTTTCCCGATGGAATTCGGTGTCTATTGTGATGAAATCATAGGATTTTGCATTCGTGCAGGATTGCGCTAACTCAGTCGTCTCTGTAATTAGTTGCATAAACCGGCCATTCCCTCTAACGAAGCTCACAAAAAACCATTCTTACCAAACTGATGAGAAATAAACCATGCACAAATATCGCTCACATACCTGCGCGCAACTTACCAAGAAAAATGTAGGCGAAACCGTTCGCTTGAGTGGCTGGGTGCACAGGGTGCGCGACCACGGGGGCGTGTTGTTTGTTGATCTTCGCGATCATTATGGCATCACCCAGTGCGTTGCTGACCCTGATTCCAAGGCATTTGGTGCGGTTGAGGCACTCAAGGCGGAATTTGTTATCCGTATTGACGGGGTGGTGAAAGCGCGTGACGATGATGCGGTAAACAAAAACCTGCCCACCGGGGAAGTTGAAATATTTATTGAGGAACTGGAAGTTCTGGGTGCGGCCAAAGAATTGCCTATGCCTGTTTTTGGTGAGCAGGACTACCCAGAGGACATCCGCCTGACCAATCGCTTTTTGGATCTGCGGCGTGAACGCATTCACAATAACATTGTTTTGCGCTCAAAAATTATCACATCCTTGCGTAATCGCATGGTTGAGGGGGGGTTTACGGAATATCAGACCCCGATTTTGACAGCATCTTCACCTGAAGGGGCGCGGGATTTTCTTGTGCCTTCACGCCTGCATCCGGGCAAATTTTATGCGCTACCCCAGGCGCCGCAACAATTCAAGCAATTGCTGATGATTGCCGGGTTTGACCGGTATTTTCAGATCGCGCCCTGTTTTCGTGATGAGGATGCGCGGGCGGATCGTTCGCCGGGGGAATTTTATCAGCTCGATATTGAAATGAGCTTTGTGACGCAGGAAGATGTTTTGCAGGCAGTTGAGCCGGTTTTGCGCGGTATATTTGAGGAATTTGGCGAAGGCAAACGGGTGACCAAAGAGTTTCCGCGTATTGCTTACGCTGATTCCATGCGCAAATATGGCTCGGATAAACCCGACTTGCGTAACCCGATCGAGATGGAAAATGTCACTGAACATTTTGCAGGGTCGGGTTTTAAGATTTTTGCCGGGCAGATTGAGAACGACCCAAAGGTTGAAGTGTGGGCTATTCCGGCGCCAACTGGCGGATCACGCGCATTTTGTGACCGGATGAATTCATGGGCGCAAAAGGAAGGGCAACCCGGTTTGGGGTATATCTTCTTCAGGGACGGGGGGCAGGGTGCCGGACCGATCGCCAAGAATATCGGGGAAGAGCGTACCGTTGCCATTCGTGAACAGCTTGGTCTTAAGGACAGTGATGCGGTTTTCTTTGTCTGTGGATTGCCAAACAAATTTGCCGGTTTTGCCGGTGCTGCACGCACACGGGCGGGAACTGAGTTGAAGCTTCTGGACGAGGATCAGTTTTCCCTGTGCTGGATTGTTGATTTCCCCATGTTTGAATGGGACGAAGAAAATGAAAAGGTCGATTTTTCCCACAATCCGTTCTCCATGCCGCAAGGGGGGCTGGAGGCGCTTGAAAACGAAGATCCACTGACCATAAATGCCTATCAGTACGACATTGTATGCAACGGATTCGAGCTGAGTTCGGGGGCTATTCGGAACCATCGCCCGGAAATTATGCGGAAGGCATTTGAAATTGCCGGATATGATAACGAAGTGCTTGAGGACAAATTTGGCGGCATGTTGCGGGCTATGGAATATGGTGCACCACCCCACGGGGGAACTGCGCCGGGCATTGACCGGATTGTCATGTTGTTGTGCGGGGAAGAAAATCTGCGTGAGGTAACGGCGTTTCCAATGAATCAGCAGGCGGAAGATCTGTTGATGAAAGCACCGAGTTCGGTGAGCGCTCAGCAGTACCGCGAACTGCATATCCGCCCTAACCTGCCCAAGGCTTAGCTACATCGGTCTTTTATCTGGAATGTCAGGCCCCGTACGTAACTCCCAAAGTCTGGCGACATGCTTGCGTTTGCGTTCAACGTTGAGCGGGGCGCATTTGCGGCGTAGTTAACAGAATGTTAGCGGCTGGTGGTGCAATGTGATTTGATGTTTTATCTATTTCACAGGGCTAATGCGTGCGCTCCAAATCCAACATAATAATTCTATTGGTTGCGTTGCTGGCTTTTGTGCCGGTTCTCGCGTCGGGGTTTCTTTTGGACAGTTATGTTCGGGCGCGTGAAACACCGCTTTTAATGCACGGGGCCAGTGGCATTTCCAGTGAAGCCCAAACCGCTGTTTATGAGGCGTTGCAAATTCTTGATGATGTGGTTTCAATATCACCCTCTTTATGTACAAGTTCATTCGTCAACACCTTGTCTGCACTTATGCAACAAGGTGTTTTTGTGCGTCAGGTCCTGGTGGAAAACAGTCTTGGCGTGCGCTATTGTGAGGCATTGGGGGGGAATCTGGATTATGAAGTATTGTCTGAGGAGTTGCCGATTCCCGGTAGAGCTGAAACTGTATCCGCGGTAAAGATTCCCGGTGTGGAAGTTCCGGGTTTACGGGTTACCAAGCCGCTGGATCGCAATAAGCAAATCACTGCATTTGTGACTTTTGGTCATATTCTTAAGTCAGATCGTCTGCAGGCAGGAATGCAAAATGCCAGCATGTTGCGAATATCTTTTACTGACGGGACCGAATTGCTGAGCATTGGTGACCCCAGTACCCTTGAAGTAAGTAATGGGGGTAAAAGCCATATCAGCGCGATTGCATTTGCAGGTGATGTGCCGCTAAGGGTTGAGGTGGCTGTGCCGTTTGAGACCATCAAGGGGGCGTATGCGGACCTGTATGTGGCTCTGATTGTGTTAGCCTGTCTGTTGACAGCTGGTGTTTTGATTGGAGCTATTCGAATAGTCCGATTATCGCAATTACCTTCGTTTAATCTTGCTGATGCAATTGCCAAGGGGGAAATACGCCCGTTTTATCAGCCCGTAATGGACATAACCACGGGGAAAGTTTACGGGTGCGAAGTTTTGGCACGCTGGGTAAAATCAGATGGGGAAATTATTTCGCCGGCAGTATTTATTGAATATGCCGAAGTGTCCGGATTAGCAGTTCCCATGACAATTAGTTTAATGGAAAGTGTGCGGGCCGATTTGGGTGAAATATCTAAATTAAACCCGGATCTGAAGATTTCGATCAATCTTTTTGAAGGTCATTTTCGCGACGGGGGCGTTATTGATGATGTGATGACGATTTTTTCCAATTCGCAGATTTCCTATCGTCAACTGGTATTTGAAATCACTGAGCGCTTCCCTCTCAAGGACAACAGGCAGGCCAACAAAGTTATCGCTGGTTTGCAGGCCCTTGGGTGCAAAATTGCGCTTGATGATGTGGGAACAGGGCACTCAAATCTTGCTTATGTGCAAAACCTTGGGGTTGATATCATCAAAATTGACCGGGTGTTTATTGAACCGATCACGGAGGAAACCAAATCCGCGCCGATTCTGGACGGATTGATTAACATGGCGCATCACCTGGAAGCGGGATTGATTGCTGAAGGTATTGAGACGGAAGCTCAGGCCGTTTATCTGCGCTCTAAAGGCGTTAAAAATGTGCAGGGATTTTTGTTTTCGCCGGCAATAAAGCCAAAAAACTATGTGGATATGGTGCTGGCGCTGAATAATCGCGAACCTGCCTATGCCAGCGTAAAAGAGGCGGACGGCACAAATACGAACCTGTTTGCAGCATAAAGAAATACTGATTTTATATTTTTGTTGAAAATAAAACCTTTTTTCATTTATATCGCACTCCGGTTACGTTGAGTTTGTTTGCGGGTTGCGGCATTATAAAAAAATACCAAATTTGATTCTTATACAAAAAGCTGATCCCAATTTTTGTGTGGTATTTTTATGAAAAGGGGCATTTATGTCAGATACACCAAGCGATAAATCCAACGCCTTGCGCGAAGCAGCTTTGCACTTTCATAAGTGGCCCATGCCGGGAAAGATAGAAGTTTCCCCTACCAAACCATTGGCCAATCAGCGCGATTTGGCACTGGCATATTCGCCTGGCGTTGCAGCCCCTTGCGAGGAAATAGAAAAGGATCCTGATGCGGCGGCGCTTTATACTTCGCGGGCAAATCTGGTTGGGGTTATCACCAACGGCACCGCCGTTCTTGGGCTTGGGGCGATTGGCGCTCTGGCATCCAAACCGGTGATGGAAGGCAAGGCTGTTTTGTTCAAAAAATTTGCCGGTATCGATGCCATGGATATCGAAATTGATGAACTGGACCCCAAAAAATTTATTGAAGTTGTAGCCCCGCTGGAGCCGACTGTTGGCGGCATTAACCTGGAAGATATCAGGGCGCCGGACTGTTTTGAAATAGAAGAAGCGTTACGCGAGCGGATGAATATTCCCGTATTTCATGACGATCAGCATGGTACGGCAATAATTGTTGCGGCTGCTGTGATGAACGGACTGAAACTGGCCGGGAAAAAGATACAAAGCGCTAAAATCTGTACCTCAGGGGCTGGAGCAGCGGCGATTGCCTGTCTGAACCTGCTGCTTAGTCTTGGGGCAAAGAAGGAAAATATATTTGTTGGTGACCGGGACGGGTGGGTTACAACGCGGCGCTCGGACAATATTGACCGGTGGCGTTTAGCTTTTGCGCAGGATATTGAGGCCGATACCCTTGCAGAAGTGCTGCCCGGGGCGGATGTTTTTTTGGGGCTTTCTGCTGCCGGTGTTCTGAAATCGGAAATGATTAAAGGTATGGCCAAGGACCCGCTTATTCTGGCGCTGGCCAATCCGACGCCTGAGATTATGCCTGAACTGGCACTTGAGGTTCGGCCTGACGCCATGGTGTGTACGGGCCGGTCTGATTATCCAAATCAGGTAAACAATGTTTTGTGTTTTCCTTTCATTTTCCGGGGTGCGCTTGATGTGGGCGCAACAACGATTAATGAAGAAATGCAAATGGCCGCCGTGATGGCCATTGCTCAACTGGCCCATGAGCCGGCGCTGGAAGGCTCTGTTGGGGGCGGTGAGGCTACCTTTGGGCCAAACTACCTCATTCCGGGGCCATTTGATCAGCGTCTTATGCTTAGAATTGCGCCGGCGGTGGCAAAAGCGGCCATGAACTCAGGGGTTGCGCGTCGTCCAATTGAAGATTTTGGTGCCTATGGGGATCAGCTGAACCGTTTTGTTTTCCGCTCAGGCATGGTGATGAAACCAATTTTTGCCCAGGCTGAAAACTCTGGAAAACGTGTTATTTTTGCTGATGGAGAGCATGAGCGGGTGTTACGTGCAACCCAGGTGTTGCTTGAGGATAAGACCGCGATCCCTATTCTGATCGGGCGTCCAAATGTGATTGAGCATCAGATTGAGAAATTTGGCATGTCGATTGTTGCGGACAAAGATTTTGAGGTTATCAACCCTGAAAATGATCCTCGTTACCGCGATTATGTGGACCTGTTTCACTCGCTGGTTGGTCGCCGTGGGGTGACCCCGGATACTGCGCGCACGATTGTGCGGACAAATACAACTGTTATCGGGGCGCTGGCGGTGCAACGGGGGGATGCGGATGCGCTGATTTGCGGGTTACAACGCCAGTTTATCAAGCATGTACGCGATATTCAATCAATAATCGGACTGCAAGAGGGAACAACTGATCTGTCGACCCTTTCCATGCTGATTATGCAAAGGGGCGCGTTTTTCTTCGCAGATACTTATGTAACGATGGACCCATGCGTTGATGAATTGGTGGAAATTGCCTTGCAGGGGCGCGATCACTTGAAACTGTTTAATATTGAGGCGCGGGTTGCGTTATTGTCCTATTCCAATTTTGGGTCACGGGTCGGTGACAGCGCCATAAAAATGCGTTTGGTATATGAAAAACTGAAAAAGGTTGCGCCAGATTTGATCGTCGAGGGTGAAATGCAGGGGGATTTGGCGCTGAACGGTAAATTGCGCACCCGATATCTCACAAATTCA
>JAJRRJ010000117.1 GCA_024279575.1 Alphaproteobacteria bacterium
CCGAATGTCTCGGGTCACTTGAAAACATCCCTCATCTGGTTATCCGCTGCCATCCAGATTTGGCTGAAGCGGTCGAAAATGAAACAAAAACGCAAATGAAAACCAGTGGATTTTCCGGACGCCTTATCATCATGGGTGAGCCTGATATCTTATTGGGTGATGCCCGACTTGAGTGGGTGGATGGTGGTCTGGTGCGCGATCTTTCAAAAATGTCCGAACAGATCGATGAGCGCGTCAATACATTTATCCGCGCCAATTGCCCGCAAACAGATGCAAATCAAACAATCAATGAACCTGCAACAAATCCACCAATTACGGAGGCCCAGCAATGAGCGAAGATGAAAACAATGGCCCCGATGCTGAACTGCCAGAGTTCGACATGCCTGTTGATACCGCCGCATCAGGTGATGTCGCCATGGAGGAAATCAATTTGCAGGAAATGGAAGCACCACAAAAGGACGCTCCCTCCCCCATATCTGAAAAAACAGCCTCTGAACTGGAGGCGGTATTTGATATTCCCGTCAGGGTTTCCGTTATTTTGGGGCGGACAAAAATTCCGGTTGCTGACCTGTTGAACATGGAAGCGGGAACCGTTGTTGAACTGGACCGGCAAGTGGGCGAAGCCATTGAGGTTTATGTAAATGATCGCCTGATTGCGCGCGGAGAAATCGTGCTGGTTGAAAACAAACTCGGTGTCACCATGACCGAAATTATTAAGGCGGCCTAGAGCCAAGTAAAGGAATTCCAAAATGAGATTGTTAATCGTAGGTGCCCTTGAAGGACAACTCAGCCAGGCCACAAAACTGGCCATGGACGGCGGAGCCAAAGTTGCCCACGCACCCTCTATCGACATTGCCATTGCCTCATTGCGTGCTGGCAAAGGTGCGGACCTTTTACTGGTTGATGTGGTGATGGAAATTCCACGTCTGATCAAGACCCTCAAGGACGAGCACATTTGTGTTCCCCTTGTAGCCTGTGGTACTCAGACAAACACCGCCGCCGCCGTCAACGCCATTCGGGCCGGCGCCAAGGAATATATTCCCCTCCCCCCCAATGCCGAGCTGATCGCCGCTGTGATCGCTGCCGTTGCCCGTGAATCTTCGGATTTTTTATATCGCGCTCCTTCTATGGCCGCGCTGATCAAACTGACCGATCAGGTTGCCCCCGCTTCCGCCAGTGTTCTAATCACCGGTGAGAGTGGAACAGGCAAAGAAGTGCTGGCCAAATACCTGCACGCCCGTTCCAAACGCGCCGGAAAGCCCTTTATATCCATCAATTGCGCCGCTATCCCTGAAGCCCTGCTGGAATCTGAGCTGTTTGGGCACGAAAAAGGCGCCTTTACCGGTGCTGTGGCGCGCAGGATCGGCAAATTTGAAGAAGCCAATGGTGGCACACTGTTGCTTGATGAAATTTCTGAAATGGATGTGCGTTTGCAGGCAAAACTCCTGCGCGCCATTCAGGAACGCATCATTGACCGGGTAGGGGGCACCAAGCCGATTCCGGTAGACATCCGCATTCTTGCCACCTCAAACCGAGATCTGTCTTTGGCAGTAAAAGAGGGCATCTTCCGTGAAGATCTTTTGTTCCGCCTCAATGTCGTCAACCTGAAAATCCCTGCCCTTCGCGAACGCCCCGGCGATATCATCGCCCTTTCAGAGTTTTTTGTAAAAAAATATGCCAAATCCAACGGCATGCCCGAGCGCACACTTTCAGAATCCGCCCACAAGGAGCTTTTGCGCGCACCCTGGCCCGGCAATGTGCGTGAGCTGGAAAATACACTGCATCGCGCCGTCTTGCTTTCTTCAGGAAAAATCATCAACCCCGAAGATATCCGCATGCCCGATGGCACCGGACTGACCCAGACAGCAGAGGCCCATTCCATTGCCGGCGTTGCCGCCCAGACCGCAGAAACCATAACCCGTTCCATGGTTGGCTCAACTGTTGCCGATGTGGAACGCAATCTCATTCTGGAAACTCTGGATCATTGCCTTGGCAACCGTACCCATGCCTCAAACATTCTTGGCATTTCCATCCGTACCCTGCGCAACAAACTCAACCAATATGCTGAACAGGGCGAAACCGTCACAACACCTAATGGTCAGCGCCAAAGCGCCGCATAAACCTAACAAGATAAATAAAGGCATGAAATAACTTGGCCGACACCTCCAATACAGGCAACTCCAACACACCGGGGTTCAAATTCCCCTCAATGGGCGAAGTCTTTAACCTTCTCAAGCAGAGCGATATTGCTCTGGCTGCCGGGGTTATGGGGATTATCATTGTCCTCATCCTGCCGCTGCCCTCATTCATGCTTGATATGTTGCTGGCCATATCCATCGTGTTTTCAGTTCTTATCCTGATGACGGCCCTGTTTATCAAAAAGCCCCTTGAATTCTCGATTTTCCCAACAGTTTTGCTGATTGCGGCCATGTCCAGACTGGCGCTCAATCTCGCTTCCACCCGCCTGATTCTATCCGAAGGTCACACCGGCCCAGGGGCGGCGGGTAACGTTATTGAAGCCTTTGGTAATTTTGTCATGCGCGGAAATTTCGTCATCGGCATTATCATCTTTGCCATCCTGCTGATCGTGAACTTTATTGTTATCACCAAAGGTTCAGGCCGTATCGCAGAGGTTGCCGCCCGCTTCACCCTTGATGCCATGCCCGGCAAACAAATGGCCATCGATGCTGATCTGTCCGCCGGTCTCATAGAAGAAGGTGAAGCCAAACGTCGTCGCAAGGAACTGGAAGACGAAAGTGGATTTTTTGGTGCCATGGACGGTGCGTCAAAATTCGTGCGCGGTGATGCCATTGCAGGACTTTTGATCACCTTTATCAATGTCATTGGCGGTATTATCATCGGGGTCGCTCAGCAGGGCATGGATTTTGGCTCAGCCTCTGAAAACTACACATTGCTCACAGTGGGCGATGGGCTGGTTTCCCAAATTCCCGCCCTGATCGTCTCCACCGCCGCTGGCCTTCTGGTGTCAAAAGCAGGGCTTTCAGGATCCGCCGACAAAGCACTGGCCACCCAGTTTTCACGCTATCCACGCGCCCTTGGCATGTCCGCCGTCATCATGGTTCTTTTGGCCATGATGCCGGGTATGCCCGCCATCCCCTTCCTCATCCTTGCCGGGGGAATTGGCTATCTGGCCTACAGGGCCGGCAGACAAAAGCAGGAACGAGATGCCACAGAAAAGGCCCAGGAGATTGTTGCCGCAACAGAAACCAAAGAAGCCGAACCCAAAGAAGCGCCCCTTGCCGATAGCCTCAAAATTGACGAACTCAAGCTTGAACTTGGTTTTGGGTTGCTTGAAATGGTCAAGGAAGACGCCAACGGTGCCGATCGTCTGACCGAGCAGATAAAGGCCCTCAGACGCCAGCTTGCCATGGATTTGGGTTTTCTCATGCCCCCGGTGCGTATTCTGGACAATATCCAGCTTCAGCCCAATGAATATTGCATAAAAATCAAGGAAGTTGATGCCGGATCGGGAAGTGTTTACCCCAACCAGCTCATGGTCATGGACCCAACGGGCGCCCAGATTTCCCTGCCTGGAACCCACACAACGGAGCCAACCTTTGGCCTGCCCGCCACCTGGATTGAAGCGGGTTTGCGCGATGAGGCAGAGATCAATAATTATACCATCATCGACCCATCAACGGTTATTTCCACCCATTTAACCGAAGTCCTTAAATCCAACGTGTCCGAATTGCTTTCCTATGCAAACGTGCAGAACCTGCTCTCTAAACTTGGCCCCGACCAACAAAAATTGGTCGAAGACCTTGTACCTGCCCAAGTATCTGTGTCCGCCATTCAGCGTGTTTTGCAAACATTGCTCAACGAGCGCATTTCCATTCGTGATCTGGCAACAATTCTTGAAGGTATCGCAGAAGTTGCCGGAGCCGGGCTGACCCCCGCCTCCATGGCCGAACATGTGCGCACGCGCCTTTCACGCCAACTGTGCGCCGCCAATTCCGCCCCCGATGGCACCCTGCCATTGCTCACAATGGGCCCGCAATGGGAACGCGATTTTCACGATGCCATGGTGGGCGAGGGCGAGCAGCGCCATCTGGCCATGGCGCCCTCAAAATTACAGGTCTTTATCGGCGCCATTCAGGACGCCTTTGAAACAGCAGCTCAAGCCGGAGAAATCCCGGTCCTCATCACCTCGCCCTCAATCCGCCCCCATGTGCGCGCGATAATCGACCGTTTC
>JAJRRJ010000118.1 GCA_024279575.1 Alphaproteobacteria bacterium
GTTCAACCCGTTGATCAATGCGCGTACATCATCCTGCAATGGTGTTTCAATGGAAACAAGAACATCCATCAACCCTACTCGACGACCTTTGGCACCATAAAGAAATTGTCTTCGCTCAAGGGCGCATTAGAAACGATTTTTCCCGCATGTCCGCCAAGGTTCACCTCATCCTTACGCAAACGCTGAGTCATGGGTGTCACTGATGTCATTGGCTCCACACCTTCAACATCAACTTCATTCAACTGCTCAACAAATCCAAGAATGGCGTTAAGTTCCCCCGCATAGGTTTCCACTTCGCTTTCTTCAATTTTGATCCGAGCCAAATGCCCTATACGGCGCACGATCTTTGCATCAACTGACATGTATATATTTCCTTGAAACGGGACGGCATACCACCGTCTGCAATATGATATTCTCTTAACAAAGCCAACGTCGCTCTTGCAAGAGAATTTGCATTTTTGAAAGCTATGGGAAAAAACAAAGCAAATCTCACCACCAAACATAACAAACACGCATGACAAACACACATGGACCAATTGCAACAACACTGGTAAAGGCCAACCAATGGAACATGAATCAACAAACTCTCAATCTGAAACTGAGCAACACACTTCCCCGTTGGCACACCTTCCCGACACCGGTCGCCTGATGGCACTGGACCTTGGCACAAAAACCATTGGCGTTGCGATTTCCGACGGGGTACGTCTGACCGCCACGCCGCTTGAAACCATCAAACGCAAAAAGTTCACTTCTGATGCAACGCGGATTTGTGAAATCATTTCTCAGCACCAAATTGGAGGCATCGTTATCGGGTTGCCCCTTAACATGGATGGCACCGAAGGCCCCCGCGCGCAATCAACCAGAGCCTTTGCCCGCAACCTGAAATCCAGGACCGATCTGCCCATCGCATTCTGGGACGAACGCCTTTCCACAGCCGCCGTTACCCGCACTCTTATTGAAGCAGATGTATCGCGCGCAAAAAGAGCTGAAGTTGTCGACAAACTCGCTGCCAGCTTCATCCTGCAAGGGGCGTTGGATCACCTTGGGACCTAAACCGGGCACGCTTTTTGAAGGTCTCCCAAACTTTTACTGTTATTCCTCTGTCATTCCTCTGTCATTCCTCTGTCATTCATCTGTAGTTTCACTGTAATTCGCCTGTCATTTAGTTAACCAACCTGCACTATTGGACGCCCGGTCATGGTCATTGTATTTTCGTCATTATTGCCAATTTTTGCCCTCATTGCCCTTGGCTTTATTTTGCGCAAATCCAATTTCGTTCCATCAGAACAATGGCGCGGGGTCGAGATGATTTCCTTCTGGCTTCTGTTTCCCGCCCTTCTCATCACCACCCTCGCCCACGCTGATATGGCCTTTGGTGAACTCACATCCTTTGGCATGGCTTTGTTCGCAATGGTGGTGATCGTTTCCTTTTTGGTATGGCTTTTGCGGCGTCCGTTGCACGACATCTGGCATGTTCGCGGCCCCGCATTTACCACCATATTTCAAACCTCAACCCGCTGGCATGGCTTCATCGCGCTGGCCGTTATAGAAAAGCTTTATGGCACCTCCGGGCTGGCAATTCTGGCCATCGCTTTTGTTTTTATGGTGCCATTCCTCAACGTCATAAACATTCTGATTCTAGCCATTTATGCTGGGAAAACAAAACCCACATTCGCTCTGATTTCTGGCGCATTATTGCGCAACCCATTGCTTTGGGGAATTGCAATCGGCATACTTATCAATGTGTTAGATATAAAATTACCTGATCCTCTTTTTGTCACCCTTGATCTTCTTGGACGTGCTGCCCTGGGGGTTTCGCTGTTGGCGCTTGGCGCGGGATTGAGCTGGAAAGCTATGAAAACCTCCGGCAAGGAAGTTGTTTTTTCCTCAATGGTCAAACTGTTGTTTACCCCCGTTTTGGCCGCCGGCCTGGCACTTGTTTTTAATGTCACCGGTGTCCAGTTCATTATTATGATTATCGCGGCCTCTGTTCCCACCGCCGTCAATGGTTATGTGTTGGCCCGCGCCATGGGAGGCGATACCGAACTTTATGCCGCCACTTCAACAGCGCAGGTTTTAATATCGTTCATAACCATGCCAATCATTATCTATATTGCCATGAACTTCGCACAATGAAATTCGGCCCCTGACACAAAACCCCTTGGCACAAGCCCAATGGTGCGCTAGACCCTGATAAATCGGGGGCCAAGACATTTCATGTCTGAACAAAAGACACATCTCTCAACTGCAATCCGCGCCGAAAACAACGGCGCAAACCCGCCATTTCCCCACACCCATCTCCTTGGGATTTCGCAACTAAATCAATACGATATAGAGAACCTGCTCAATCGCTCGGATGCTATGGTGCCCATTTCGCGCCAACCCAAAAAGACCCTGCCCACCCTGGCGGGGAAAACACAAATCAATCTGTTTTTCGAAAACTCCACCCGCACACAGGCAAGTTTTGAGATCGCCGGGAAACGCCTTGGCGCCACCGTTGTGAACATGTCGGTCAACACTTCCTCGGTGGCCAAGGGGGAAACCCTGATCGATACCGCAACCACTTTGAATGCCATGCAGCCCGACGTGATTGTCGTGCGCCACCCATCCGCGGGTGCCGTAGAACTCTTGTCGCAAAAGGTTGGCTGCTCAGTTATCAACGCAGGTGACGGCGCCCACGAACACCCCACCCAGGCCCTGCTTGACGCACTGACCATTCGCCATCACAAACAGCGCATTTCCGGCCTTACCGTCGCTATTTGTGGTGATATTGCCAACTCGCGTGTTGCGCGTTCAAACCTGCTTCTGTTGGGTGCCATGAACGTTCGCACCCGGGTCATTGCCCCCAAAACACTGCTTCCCTCCGGCATTGAAAATCTGGCTACAGAGGTTTTCACCTCCATGGAAGATGGCCTCAAAGACGCCGACGTTGTCATGATGTTGCGCCTGCAACATGAGCGGCAGTCCGCCAACTCCAGCAAACTCCCCATCACCCCATCAATTCGCGAATACTATCGCTTTTACGGCCTGGATGCCGACAAACTCAGCTATGCAAAGCCCGACGCGATTGTCATGCATCCCGGCCCGATGAACAGGGGCGTTGAAATTGACCCCGCAATTGCTGACGGGCCCCGTTCGGTTATCACCGAGCAGGTGGAAATGGGGGTCGCTGTGCGGATGGCCATATTAGATTCTCTCTTGAACAGGGGAGGAAAATCAATTGAATAAACCACTGATCATCAGAAATGCCCGTATAGTGGACCCAGCTTCAAACACCGATCAAATTGGTGCCCTTTATGTCAAAAACGGCACCATTGAAGATATTGCATCCGGTGAAATTCCCGGCATGCCCCACGATGCGCAAGTCATGGATGCCAAAGGTCATTTACTCAGCCCCGGACTGATTGATATGCGCGTTTTTACGGGAGAACCCGGCCATGAATACCGCGAAACACTGGCCAGCGCCTCAAAGGCCGCCGCCACCGGTGGCGTCACAAGTTTTGTATGCATGCCCGACACACTCCCCGCAATTGATGATGGCGCATTGGTAGATTTTATCATTCGACGGGCGCAGACAGATTGTTGCATAAACGTCCTGCCCAGCGCCGCTATTACCAAGGGGCTTAAAGGCAAAGAAATCAGCGAGTTTGGCCTACTCAAACAAGCTGGCGCGATTTGCCTGAGCGAGGGGCGCAACTCCATTCAAAGCAGTGCACTGTTACGTCAGGCATTCACCTATGCCGCCAATTTCGATTTACCGATTGCGCACCATATTTCAGATGCGGGACTGACCGGCGAAGGTGTAATGAATGCGGGCCTGTTTGCCACAACCCTTGGCCTGAAAGGCATTCCGCGCGAAGCAGAAACCATTCCCCTGAGCCGCGACCTGCAACTGGCAATGATGACGGGAGTACGTTACCACGCCGCACAGGTATCCTGCGGGACCTCCATTGAAATACTGGCCCGTGAAAAACAAAAGTCCCCCACTATTTCCGCCGGTGCCAGCATCAACAATCTCGCTTTGAACGAACTGGATGTGGGCCAATACCGCACATTTTTCAAACTCGCCCCTCCTTTACGCAGCGAGGATGATCGCCATGCGCTGATCGCCGGCCTGAATGCAGGCACGGTTGACACAATTCATTCGGGCCATGACCCGCAGGATGTTGAAGTAAAGCGCCGCCCCTTTGCAGAAGCGGCCAGCGGCGCCATTGGCCTTGAAACCCTGTTTTCCGCAGCCCTGCGCCTTGTTCATTCCCAGGACACTGATCTAATGACAATTTTGCGCGCAATGACCGCCAGACCTGCACAAATTTTAGGGTTAGATACGGGAAAACTCAGCAAAGGTGCTCCGGCGGATTTCTTTATTGCCGATCTCGACTACCCCTGGGTTGTCGATGAAGCCAGCCTAAAGTCCCGCTCCAACAACACCGCATTTGAAGATGCACGTTTTTCAGGTAAGGTCATGCGAACTTTCGTGGCCGGGCAACTGGTCTTTGATCATCATAACGAGGTGCCAATTGTTTGAATTGAGCTTTTTATATGCCGCATTTCTGGGATATATTCTGGGATCAATTCCCTTTGGTCTTGTCCTGATAAAAGCCACCGGTGGCGGAGACATTCGAGACATTGGATCGGGCAGCATCGGGGCTACCAATGTGTTGCGAACCGGCAAAAAAGGCTTTGCGGTAGCAACCCTTGTCCTTGATGCGGGCAAAGCCGTTGTCGCAATAATTCTCGCTCGATATTTTTGGGGTGAAGCCGCAGCTATGATTGCCGGGTTTACAGCATTTCTTGGGCACCTTTTTCCGGTATGGCTGGGGTTTAAGGGGGGTAAAGGCGTGGCAACTATGATCGGCGTGTTGCTGGCACTGGCATGGCCCGTGGGCATTGCTTTCTGCCTCGTCTGGCTGATCACAGCATTTATGCGCAAACAATCCTCAGTAGCCGGAATTACCGCCGCTGCCACCGCCCCGGTTTTCTCGTGGTTTATGGTTGGAGGTGCCCTGAGCATCACCGCTCTGGCCCTTGCCCTTTTGCTGATTTACCGCCATCATGAAAACATCAAACGCCTTATTGCAGGCACCGAGCCACGAATTGGCAGCTCAAAAAGTTAGATAATATATGTATGGTTCGAACGAAACCAAACGCCAGCTGACCTTTACCCAACGCGTTGCATGGTTACGCCTCATTCGCTCATCAAACGTGGGGCCAACAACATTCCGGCAATTGCTTAACAAATTTGGCTCAGCCGAAGCCGCTCTTGAGATTTTACCCGAATTGACCCGCCGGGGGGGAAGTAAAACCAGCCCCCGGATCTGCCCGATCGAGCAGGCGGAATATGAACTTGAACAACTTGAAAACCTGGGCGCACGCATGGTTGGTGTGGGCGAACCTGAGTATCCGCATTTGTTGCAATATATTCACTCTCCACCTCCCCTGATTTCCATCATGGGCAATATTGCTCACAATGATGACAAAACAATTGCCATTGTTGGCGCACGAAACGCCTCAGCAGCCGGTCAAAAGCTGACGGAAAAAATTGCAGTGGAGTTGGGAAAATCCGGCTATATTGTCGTTTCGGGCCTTGCCCGCGGGATCGACAGCGCCGCCCATGCCTCAAGCTTGAAATCGGGCACTTTGGCTGTCTATGCCGGCGGGCTGGACAAAACCTATCCAAGTGAAAACATTGCCCTGGCCGAGCAGATTTTAGATCATGGCGGGGCGCTGATTTCTGAAATGCCAATCGGCAGCACTCCGCGCGCCAAGGACTTCCCGCGCCGCAACCGCCTTGTTTCGGGCATGTCCAAGGGAGTTCTTATTATCGAAGCGGCCCTCAGATCAGGCTCCTTAATAACAGCAAGGCTGGCCCTTGAACAAAGCCGCGATGTCTTTGCGGTGCCTGGATCCCCGCTTGATCCGCGTGCCAACGGCACCAACAAACTGATTAAAGATGGCGCAACGCTGGTGACGTGCGCCCAAGACATTCTCGATGAACTCGCGCTTGGCACCAATTCACCAAACCTGTTCATGCAGGACGCAGAGGAA
>JAJRRJ010000119.1 GCA_024279575.1 Alphaproteobacteria bacterium
TCAGAAATGATAATATTGGCCTGTCCTTTGTTCAGGTCAATTCGTATCCGGTCGCCCGTTTTTACAATTGCAAGTCCTCCCCCGGCAGCGGCTTCAGGTGAGGCGTTTAGAATTGAAGGGGAACCAGAGGTGCCGGACTGGCGGCCATCGCCAATGCATACCAAATCAGAAATCCCATCTTTGATCAGATAATTTGGGGGGCGCATATTGACCACTTCGGCAGCTCCAGGATATCCAATGGGACCGGCGCCACGCATAAATAGAATTGTATTTTTATCCATATCCAATTGCACATCGTCAATGCGCTTGTGGTAATCTTCAGGACCATCAAAAACAACAGCTTTACCCTCAAACACATTCAGGTAATCAGGATTGCTAAGGTAGCGTTGGCGAAACTCATTTGATATCACGCTGGTTTTCATAATCGCATTATCAAACAAATTTCCCTTTAAGACTAAAAATCCAGCCTGATCTTTGAGTGGACTCTTATAAGGATAAATGACATCCGTGTTTTCAATTTCGGCCCCTGAGTAATTTTCGCCAATGGTTTTGCCATTTACTGTTGGAGCATCTGTTATGATTTTACCGTTCTTTATCAGCTCATTGGTAATTGCTGGCACCCCCCCGGCACGATAAAAATCTTCCCCGAGATATTTGCCCGCTGGTTGCATGTTCAGCAGCAGGGGAATTTTGTAGCCGTGATGTTGCCAGTCCAAAATATTCAAATCGACTCCCATATGACGGGCAATGGCGTTGATATGAATTGGCGCATTTGTAGACCCCCCAATGGCTGAGTTTACTGCAATGGCGTTGAGAAAACTATCTCGGGTTAAAATGTTAGAGGGCTTGATATCCTGTTCGACCATCTCAACAATACGCAAACCAGTGCGATAGGAAATTTCCTGCCGATCGCGATAGGGAGCTGGAATAGCGGCAGCGCCTGGCAATTGCATCCCCAACACTTCAGCCAGTGAGTTCATGGTCGAAGCAGTACCCATAGTATTACAAAAACCTGTAGAGGGAGCTGAAGAGGTAACCAGTTCGATAAACTGTTTGGCATCAATTTCTCCAGTTGCAAGCATTTGGCGCGCTTTCCATACGATGGTGCCTGACCCTGTGCGCTCTCCCTTATAGTAACCGTTGAGCATTGGACCAACAGAAAGGGCAATAGCTGGAATGTTAACAGTCGCTGCCCCCATCAACATTGCGGGGGTGGTTTTGTCACAACCGATGGTGAGCACAACGCCGTCAAGGGGATAGCCATGCAGCAACTCCACCAGCCCTAAGTATGCCAGATTTCTATCAAGGCCTGCTGTGGGACGTTTGCCGGTTTCCTGAATCGGGTGTACTGGAAACTCAATGGCAATACCGCCTGCTTCGCGAATCCCCTCTCGCACTCGATCAGCCAAAATAATATGATGACGGTTACATGGGGAAAGGTCTGATCCGGTCTGGGCAATGCCAATAATGGGCTTTTGGGACTGAAGCTCTTGCCTCGACAAGCCAAAATTGAGGTAGCGCTCAAGGTAAATCGCAGTCATATCCGGGTTTTCAGGGTTATCAAACCAGGCTCTGGAGCGTAGCTTTGGTTTACCTTTGCCCTTAACCTGTTTTGCCATTTTCCCAACCTGTCCATTTTCAGAATATGTTGTCACTGCAAAATCCTTTTCTCAACAAGCCATCAACAGATTGCGTTACTCGTATTCAACACTGTTTGGGCGCTTTACGCAAAATCGTTTCACACACGGGCAAGTGCAGAAAACTAAAAATTATGCCATGCGTATCCCTTTTCCTTTTCTTTGACTTTAGCCCTGTAATGGGAAAGCATATATCCATGACCAACAAACTTGAAATTATTGCAATTCTGCGCGGCATAAAGACTAATGAAATTGAACCGGTTTTTGGCGCATTAATTGAGGCTGGTATTACGCGGATTGAAGTCACCTTAAATTCTGCTATGGCTCTTGAAAGTATCCAATTGGGGGCGCGTCGGTTTGGCAATGTCTGCCATGTAGGCGCGGGAACAGTTCTCACCGAAAGCGACGTTTTTGACGTCGCAAAAACTGGCGCACGGTTTATAGTTTCTCCAAACTGTAGCCCTGAAGTCATACGGGCCGCAGGCAAAGCAAAATTGAGCTCCTATCCCGGAGTGATGACACCCAGCGAAGCATTTTGCGCAATTGAGGCCGGAGCAACCGGACTTAAAATCTTTCCCGCGGAAATTGTTGGGCCAAAGGGCATAAAAGCCATGAAGGCAGTTCTGCCCGGTGATGTCCCCCTGTTTGCTGTGGGCGGTGCAACGCCCAACAATTTTTCAGACTATGCACGGGCTGGATGCGCGGGCTTTGGTCTGGGGAGCTTTTTATATCGACCTGGCGATACGGCACAAAGAGTTGCCCGGCAGGCTAAAGCCGCCCTCCAGGCCATTCAGGAAATTGAAAAGGCGACTTCCAGCGGATTTTTCTCATTTAATATCAACTCCTAGTCAGGAAATTGCGAGCGCCATGGGCGATGAATATCAGAAATTGCCTGTCGTATCCAAAATTCTTCGCCTGTCCATTTAAGCCAATGCACGCCATTGTTTTGCAAATCCAGGGAGTCGATTACTTGAGTTATCCCCCGACACGAGGACGGAGATTTTTGTCGGGTGATCACAAGGTTGGCGCGGCGGCAGTCTTCATCGAACGCATCTCTGGTTTTAACGAGAGCCACCTCATAATTTTCGCCCAAATAAAAACACCCCGATGCATCGCACGGTTGGGTGCCCGTCGCTTGTGTTATTTCTTCCATATATGTTTCGCTCCAGGCTCGAACAGCAAAGCTGTTGGTGCGCCCTGAAATCAGCAGTAATTGATTATCAACCCGCACCGCGACGGCTTTTGTTGTGTCAGCAATCATAATATCCGGTGCAGGCAAGGTACCAAACACCGGCAAAAGCAGCGCCGCTAAACCCAACCCGAAAAAACGCACAGGTTGATGAAAGAAAGCAAACCATCCAAGCCCGGCAACTCCAATTATCAAGGCAGCAGGACCTAAAATCGGGGCAGAAACCACCCCATGGCCAAAGTCGGAAATCTGCTCCGCAACAAAAATAATTTTCTCTATGCCCCAGCCCATTGTTTTCAGGAAAACCGGCTCCACCCCAAGCGGCATCAGCAATACTCCAATCAATGCGGCGGGCAAAACTATCAGCGAGACCAGTGGAATAGCGACCATATTGCCCAACATTCCAAACGGGGCAACCTGCTGGAAGTGATAGGCGGCAAAAAGCGCTGTGGCAGCTCCCGCAATCATTGAGGTTAGGGCGATTGCCCACAAGGCACCTAATGTCTTTATGATCCAGTTTTTGGGTCCCGAAAACCCGGTTCGATAGCCCTCATATGCGCCAACAAGGGCGGTAACTGCTGCAAAGGAAAGTTGAAAACTTGGGCGAAATATCGCAGCCGGGTCCACAAGGATTACAAATATTGCAGCCAGCGCCACGTTGCGCATGGTGAGTGCTTTTCGCCCTGCCAGTACAGCTCCAAAAACCAACAATAGCATCAGCGTTGCGCGTATGGCGGACACTGAAGCACCAGAAATAACAAGATAGGTGAGTGCCGCCGCCATCCCCGCAAGCGCAGCAGCTTTTTTCACACTGATTATCTGCCCCAGCACATAGGAACTGGCCAGTATCATTCGAACCGCGGCAAAAACACCACCTGCAACCAATGAGAGATGCAAACCGGATATTGCTAAAACATGAGCCAGACCTGCTGCCGCCAAATCGCTACGCACTTCAGGATCAATCTGCCCCTGGTCACCAATTATCAATGCCCGGGCAATACCTGACACTGGCGCTGCCAATGTGGCATCTATTCTATCTCCAATAAAATCTCGTAATTCCTGAACGGAACGAAAAATATTCCCTGTCTGCTGAGATTGGGTGATAACTACCGGACCAGTCGCGGAGCCAAACGCTCCTATCCCGTCAAAGAAGGCATGAAACTGGGAATCAAAGCCGCCAGGAACCACTGGACCGGGCACACGATATAGACGAATGGGCGCTTCTATCGTGTCCCCAACTTGGGGCACCTGTTCAGCTGGTAATAAAATCCTTGCACGTTTTACCGGTGGTGATGAACGGCCTTCAAGGGATGTTATTTGAGAAATTATTATCCTGGCGCGTTCTGAATCGTTGGAATGAATTGCATCCACGCGGGCGCTGAACTGGCCGTAAAAAGACCCATAAAGCATTTCAGTTCCAAACAGTTTTCCATGGATTGGCAGCAGATTAAACCCCACCCACATACCGCAAATTAGAAGCAAAGCCGGCGCAACAATCGGGCTTTGCCGCCAAAGAAAAAGGGAGACGAGCAAAACCATCGTAAGGAATATAAGGATAACGGCACTTGGCTCAAAAACCGTGGCGGTATAAAATAATAGTCCGGCGATCATCATAAAGGGTTGAAGAATGAGCAAACGCCGGTTTTCAACCGCTTGAGAAATATCTCCAATTACTCTGGAGATCAGGTTGATATTTTTTGATTGGGAAGGGGACTTTGTAGCAACTCCAACAAGTTCACCCGCCCGCCCGCTACTATCGTGAGCAGGGTTTTTGACAACCGGAATCCTTGCTTTGCTTTTTGCCTGATCCATTTAGCGCCCCTCCCCCACAGATATTGTCGCGCTGAATAGCAAATGGCGTCTTTGCGCTATCCAATGCCTATGCTAAGCACGGCTCAGCTCAATCGCCAAGCCTTGGCTTATGAACAAATTGGGCCTTTGGTTTATGTAGATTTAGGTTTGTATTTTCGTGACAAAAAAAGTAATTACCCGTTTTGCCCCCTCACCCACCGGTTTTTTGCACATTGGAGGCGCCCGCACCGCTTTGTTTAATTGGGTGTTTGCCAAAAAGCATGGTGGCAAAATGTTACTCAGAATTGAAGACACCGACCGTTCCCGATCCAGCGAGGCTGCAACAATTGCCATCGAAGAAGGGCTTAGCTGGTTGGGTCTTGATTGGGACGGGGAAGCAATTTCTCAATATTCCCGGCAACAAAGGCATGCACAAATTGCCAACGAGTTGTTGGAAAAAGGACTTGCATATAAGTGTTTTTGCACAAGCGAAGAGTTGAGCGAAATGCGCGCAAAAGCACGAAAATCCGGCCTGCCACCACGATATGATGGCCGATGGCGCGATGCTGACCCTGCTGGTGCACCAGCAGGTATTGCTCCAAGTATCCGCATTAAAGTCCCATCAACTGGCACGATTGTGGTCCATGATCGTGTGCAGGGTGATGTAACATTCAGGTGCGAAAATCTGGATGATTTTATCATACTTCGATCGGATGGATCGCCAACATATATGCTGGCGGTGGTTGTTGATGACCATGACATGGATATCACCCATATCATCCGAGGGGATGACCACCTGACAAATGCAGCACGCCAGATTGTAATATTTAATGCCATGGGTTGGGACGTGCCGGACATGAGCCATGTGCCGCTTATCCATGGGCCTGACGGGGCCAAGCTTTCCAAACGACACGGGGCGATGGGCGTGGACGCTTATCGGAAAATGGGCTATTTACCTGGCGCCGTACGCAACTATCTGGCACGTCTTGGATGGTCGCATGGGGACGATGAATTTTTTTCCACGGAACAATTGATAGAGTGGTTTTCACTTGATGATTTGAACAAAGGCGCATCTCGTTTCGATTTCGCTAAACTTGGAAACCTGAATGCACAGCACATACGCGAAGAAAGTCCTGATTACCTTTTCGACGTTATGGTGGCGCTGGCTAAGGAACTTGGAAACGAGAATGACAGTGCGGGGCTTTTGAACCACAAAGATACGGTGCTTGCAGCCCTGCCCGAGCTCCAGCCACGGGCAAAAACTGTACCTGATTTGATTTCCCTGGCTCAATTTATTTATGCCAAAAGGCCACTGAATATTGAAGATAAGGCAAGCA
>JAJRRJ010000120.1 GCA_024279575.1 Alphaproteobacteria bacterium
CGCCCCGACACCACCATTTTGAAATCACCACTTGTTGCCGCCAAATGATCAATCCCAACGGCACCATAAAGCGGAGCTGACCAACCAAGAAACTGCAACTCTTCAATTGGCTTCTCTGGTGGTCCAAGGTCAGACGGGTGCAAATAAATATTCTTCAATTGTGTTGACATGCGCATAGTGGGCCCAAAATTCTGATCCACCCCCATAGCCATAACGCCAGAAAAATCGGCATAGGAATCTCCAGCCTGAAACCGCGTGGATTTAATGTCAAACGTGGCCTCATTAGCATCCCAGATAATCTCCATTGGAGCGGCCCTGACAGGATACTCATCCTCCAAAATGCGCAAACTCGTGCCGTTCAGGTCGATCAGAAATGTTCCACCACTTATGCTGGTATTTCCCTCTCCGGAAAAATCCACATCTATAATAATTCCCCCGGTACCGTGCAACGCCACCTGCCCGTCCGGGTCATCCATAAATGGTACAAAAGCCGAAAAATCCAGATTGGTGATTTCAGTAATAAGGCGCGCAGAGCCGTTCGCGTTAACAGTTCGCGAGATCGTGCCCTGCATCCTCTTTCCGGCAATCTCGGCAGAAATATCCCCCTGAACCGAGCGTTCCCCCTTCTGACTGATAATTTCCAGTTCTATTTTTTCAAAGCTTCGAACGAGCCCATAAACACTGTCATGCATTTCCAGAGAACCATTGCGAATGGAAAAACTGGAAAACACTCCATCCTCGGCATTCTGCACAACTGAACTCAAACCTTCTTCACCTGCCACAAGATTGTAGATCAGCCAGTCATTATCAGAACGTAGAGATAGTGCTGGAGATCCAAGAATATTTCCTTGAACACTCAGCCCCTGATTTTGAATACCAACGGTTGGAAAAGCACTTTCCCCTTCAATTACCCGCACCAGCGCATGTTCATTGGCTGTGCCTTCAATCAATTCAAACTGGGCAAGTCGCGGGCCGAACAGATCCTGCACAACCTGCAAACGCGGCGCCACAAGTGTAATTTCGGCCCCTGGTTGCCCCAACACGGCACGACCGGCAGAAAACCCTATTTCAAGGGCCTCCATTTCAATCTTGCCACCGGTGGCCCGATCCAACAGTACAACCGGAGAAAACCGAATTACTGGCGCAACCCCATCCTTAAGAGAAAGCTACGTTTCACCAAGTTCCAGCTCCATATTGTCCGGCAATGCCTAAAGCACCATGGCGCGGGCCTGGCTTCCTACAAACGGTAATGGAATTGGCCGGACCAGCAAAAAAAGATAAAACCCAAGAAACAACACTAAAGGAATTGCCACGCCCCAGGATACACCATGGGCGATACCGCGGGCAACTTTCCGGCGTCTGCCAACCTTGGCAGGTGCTGTGGATTGATCTGAATTGCGCGATGTGGACACATGGTCCCCAGATACTTGCTCCATAAGACGCAAATCATCTGCCCGGGAGGGCGCATCCCCCACAGTTATTTGATCCATTTCTTTGGATCCAGGTATTTGGTTCACAGAACATCCAGATTCTCAATAGCCCCAACACCCGCAAAACCGGAGAATCACGCGCATTCACATCATTCTATTCTTTTATGACGACTGCAATATGGCAAATGAGACAATCATTCTTACTCAAACATTTTCCTATGGCGTTTTTGCATCTCTGTCGCATAAAATCCTCGCTTTTTGGTTTGTTAACCATAATCGCGCACACTGTCCGCACAGTAGTTGAGTATCAGGATTGTTAGCGTGACGACAAAAACCACCAGTTTTGGTGTACGAAAAATCCCAAAAAGCTATAGTAGCGATTCCGCCCACAAAACGCGTACATTTGTACTGTACGCAATCTTTGCCTTTCTGATGGCTTCCAATGTTGCCTTGGGGCTGGCCCTTGCTATGGGGTCAGAAATATCCCAATTGTGGAACCGTGCAAAAGACCCTGTTCTGGTTGCCTATGAAGCCCGTACTTTGCAATTGCGTATGGAAGTTGATCGTTTGCATTCACAGCAATACCTGCAAGCCGGCAACCTCAACCTTCAACTCCAGGAATTGCTGCAGCGCCAACAGGTTTTAACCGAGCAAAACCAGTTTATTCGGGTTTTGGTGCAAAAGGCTGAAGTTTTGGGCCTGACCACAGCTACAATTTCTAAACCTGCAATTGATATTGATAACATAACAACCAGCAGTATTTTTGCGCGCTCCCCAGCCCCCCCTCAACCTGCAAATCAGGTTGAAGAAATTGAGCGCTCCCTATTGGCTATCACCAATTCAGCAGATCAGGTTCTAAACTCAATTTTTATGGATGCACAATCGTCAACCGATCAAATATTACAACAGTTATCTCCTCTGGGCATTACACTGGATCCAGTCTCCGTTATTTCACCGGCGGTTGGTGGGCCCTTTGTTCCAGCTCAAGCCCCCCACTCCCCAACGGCCATTAAAACAAATCAGGCTTTTAACGCATTGCTCGCTTTTGCTCAGGCACGAACGGCGTTGATCGAAGCGCCAATTCATTATCCATTTGCCAAACCAAACCGCATCAGCTCCCCTTTTGGCACCCGTAACGACCCGTTTGGAGGCGCGCGTGCATTTCATACCGGTATTGATTACCCCGCCCCCGTTGGCACCGAAGTTTTTACAACGGGTCAGGGCAAGGTTGTCTATGCCGGCTTAAAAGGGGGCTATGGAAAATTCATCGAAGTTGAACATGCAAACGGCATCATTTCGCGCTACGCTCACCTGTCAAAAATATTGGTAAACGTTGGTCAACAAATTTCTCCAGGCACAAAAATTGGAGAAGTAGGGTCAACCGGACGCAGCACCGGATCACACCTTCATTTTGAAATTCGGCGAAACCAGACAGCACTCAATCCACAGGATTTTCTCAATGTCTCACGCCGCCTAAGTCAGTTTATTTCCTGAACTATTCTTCCTTATTCCCCACTCTTAGGGCCAAAGCGCCTTCCATGAAGGCATCCAGATCACCATCCAGCACATCGTTTGGTGCGGTGTTTTCAATGGATGTCCTCAGGTCCTTTACAAGTTGATAGGGCTGCAAAACATAAGAACGTATTTGATGCCCCCAGCCTATTTCAGACTTGTTTGATGCCTCATTCATTGCCGCTTCTTCGCGTTTTTGCAATTCATCCTCATAAAGACGCGCACGCAACATCTGCCACGCAGTGGATCGGTTTTTGTGTTGAGAGCGGTCATTTTGACACTGCACAACAATACCTGTTGCAATATGGGTAATGCGTACCGCACTATCGGTGGTGTTTACGTGCTGCCCGCCCGCACCTGATGCCCGATATGTATCAATGCGCACATCAGAATCAGATACTTCAATATCAATGGAATCATCAATAACGGGGTAAACGCCAACGCTGGAAAAACTGGTATGCCGTCGCGCCTGCGAATCAAACGGTGATATCCGCACCAGCCGATGCACACCGCTTTCCGTTTTTAGCCAACCGTAGGCATTGTGCCCCTTGATCAACAATGTGGCTGACTTGATCCCCGCTTCTTCCCCCGCGTGATATTCCAGCATTTCAACCTTGAATTTGCGCCGTTCCCCCCAGCGTTGATACATCCGCAGCAACATTGCCGCCCAGTCGCAGCTTTCTGTTCCACCAGCCCCCGAATGCACCTCGACATAACAGTCGTTTGCATCCGCCTCCCCGGACAGCAACGTCTCGATCTGCAAGCGTTCAGCGGTTTTTTGCATAGACAGGATCGCAGCTTCAGCTTCAAGAACAGTATCTTTGTCCCCCTCCTCTTCCCCCATTTCAATCAGGTCAATATTGTCCTGCAAACTTGAGGTAAGATCATTCACTACTCCGATTTGCGCTTCCAATACCTGACGCTCCCGCATCACCGTTTGGGCCTTTTGCGTGTCGTTCCAAAGATCTGGGGCTTCGGCCTGCTCATTAAGCGCATTCAGGCGTTCTTCAGCTGTATCCCAGTCAAAGATGCCTCCTCAGCAGGGCAATGGCCTGCTGGATTTCATTGACAATATTTTCAATTTCACCGCGCATATTTTTTTGATCCGAATTCTGAATTTGTAGTGAAACGATTTAGCAGAGCAATCCCATGCGCTCAAGCACAACAACTCAATCACACAATAAATGGATATAGGGGGCATCTCGGTTGTGTCAGGCTGATGCCCCATTTTAATCAACAATGGTGCAATACCCCAACGACAAAACTAAAACAGTCCGCCCCGCCCTGCGTCGAAATCAACATTCCCGGCTTCAATATTCAGGAAAGCATCAGAATTCACCCCAATTACAGACGTGACCAGATTAGGCCCCGTGCCCGGCTTGAACCCTTCAAGAATTGCCTCCTGACCCGCAGTTGCCCGAATGCCCGATGTTGGATCGATCCAGACCTGAGCCATCCCCCCCGGAATATTAAATGGCGTTGGAGGTGATCCCGCCAGCGCTCCTTTGACAAAGGTGGTAAAAATGGGCGCAGCCAATCCCCCCCCGGTTGCAGAACGGCCCATACTCGCCGGCTGGTCAAATCCCACATAAACCCCAACAGCCAGTTCAGGGGTAAAACCAATGAACCAGGCATCCTTATAGTCCGAGGATGTGCCCGTTTTGCCAGCCACAGGCCGACCAAGCGCCGCCACACTTCTGGTAGTGCCGCGCTGAACAACTCCCTCCATCATTGATGTAATCTGATAGGCAGTCATCGGGTCCAATACCTGTTCCCGATTATCCACAATAAGAGGCTCTGCCTGATTTTCCCAACTTTGGGCGTTGCACCCATCGCACAAACGCTTGTCATGACGGAATATTGTGCGCCCATAGCGATCCTGTATCCGGTCAATCATCGTCGGCTCGATACGCCGTCCCCCATTTGCAATGGTTGCAAATGCCGCCGTCATACGCATCGCGGTGGTTTCACCCGCCCCCAATGACATGGCAAGAACCGGCATCAACTCATCATATATGCCAAACATACGCGCATATTCAGCAACCATGGGCATACCAATATCCTGCGCCAGCCGAACCGTCATCACATTGCGCGAACGTTCAATTCCACGGCGCAGGGTTTGGGGACCATAAAACTGCTCCGTATAATTGGTTGGCCGCCACCTTGAACCATCGCCATTGATGATTTCCAGTGGTGCATCAAGCACCACCGAAGCGGGCGTATATCCGTTATCCAGCGCTGCCGCATAAACAATCGGTTTGAAAGAAGAACCAGGTTGACGCAACGCTTGCGTTGCCCGGTTAAATTCCGAATTTGCAAATGAAAATCCGCCAACCATGGCCAGGATGCGGCCAGTGCGCGGATCCATTGCCACCAAAGCCCCTTCCACTTTTGGAATTTGCTTGAGTGTAAAAATTCCCTCTTTGCCTTCAACAGGCATAACATAAATCACGTCACCGACTTTAAGCACCTGATCCAGCTTTGGCGCCAGCCAGGGCATTTCCGGTCCAGGCAGCTGTCCCACAATTCGATCTTCAGACGCCCCCCCACTTACTGCTGCTGCCGGGCGCAAGCCAATTTTTGCCTCATTACGCTCCATTTCCAGAACCACAGCCAGGCTCCATTCAGGCACATCCCACAGCGGTTCAATCTCAAAAACATCCAGACCCCAGTCATCGCCCAATTCAATATTTGAATTGGGGCCGCGATATCCTTTAGTTTCATCAAAACTGACAATGCCATCCATCAGGGCCTTGCGGGCCAGAATTTGCAATCGCGGATCAAGCGTTGTGCGCACAGACAACCCCCCCCCATAAAGCTGATCTTCCCCATACATGGTAAGCAACTCCCGCCGCACTTCTTCACTGAAATACTCGGCAGAATACAGACGCGAACCACCCCTGCGTGGCACAACATTCAAGCTTTGCGCCTTTGCGGTCCGTGCAGATTCAGCCGTGACATACCCCTCGTCCAACATGCGATTAATCACATGGTTACGACGGGAAATGGCCGCCTGGGGGCGCCTAAACGGGTGATAGTTGGCTGGTCCCTTGGGCAGGGCAGCCAGATACGCCGCCTCAGACAAAGTCAGTTCATAAAGTGCCTTGTCAAAATAATTCATCGCGGCAGCGGCAATGCCATAGGAGTTGAACCCGAAAAAAATCTCGTTCAGGTACAATTCAAGAATTTTATCTTTTGAAAAAGTTGATTCGATTTTCAACGCCAGCAAAAGTTCACGGATTTTACGATCCCACGTCTGCTCTGATGTCAGAAGAAAGTTTTTTGCTACCTGTTGCGTAATAGTTGAAGCGCCAACCAGCGGTCCGTTTCCACCCTCAATGCGTTGCAAAACATTATCGCGAACCGCACGTAAAATCCCCTCAAAGGATATACCGCCATGTTGATAAAAAGCCTTGTCTTCCACCGCAATAAACGCGTTGACCACTTGCAAAGGCACAGTTTCAATTGGCTGGAAAAGTCGACGCTCCCGGGCAAACTCTGCTAAAAGCAGGCCATCAGCGGCATGCACACGCGTGGTAATTGGCGGGGCATAGTCCCGCAAAACAGTATAGTCAGGCAG
>JAJRRJ010000121.1 GCA_024279575.1 Alphaproteobacteria bacterium
GAACCAGAACCTGAACCTGAGGAAGATGTTCAGGCATAATAAAATTCTGGAATACCGACACAAACTAACCGATTGTATAGTACAATCGTTTGGCACGTCGAATGCACATATTGTTGCTCTTGTTCCGGGTAAACTGAGATAAATAGTTTGAGGGAATTTTTAGTATTTCTCAAACGCGCTTGCTTTCAAACGAATAGGCTCCTAGTTTTTGCACAAAAGTAAAACTGGGAGCCATACTTGTGAGTGTTGATCCATCCGTTATTGATCTAATCGGCAATACGCCTTTGGTGCGCTTAAACGCGGTTTCTGATGCAACCGGGTGTAATATTCTTGGCAAGGCTGAATTCCTTAACCCCGGACAATCTGTCAAGGATCGCGCAGCGCTCTACATCATTCAAAATGCAATAAAATCGGGAACCTTGCGTCCAGGTGGCACCATCGTGGAAGGAACTGCGGGCAACACCGGGATCGGGCTGGCAATGGTTGGTAACGCCATGGGTTTCAAAACAGTTATCGTTATCCCTGACACCCAATCTGAAGAAAAAAAGGCTGCCCTGCGCTTGAGCGGCGCACAGCTGATTGAAGTGCCTGCGGTGCCTTACCGAAATCCCAACAATTTTGTAAAAATATCCCAACGCCTGGCCGAAAAGCTGGATAAGGAACTTGAAAATGGTGCCATCTGGGCAAATCAATTTGACAACCTAGCAAACCGGCAATCCCATATTGAGGGAACAGGACCTGAGATTTTTGCACAAACCGGTGGAGAAATTAACGGATTTATTTGCGCCGCTGGAACGGGGGGCACGCTTGCCGGTGTCGCCACGGCATTGCGCGCATCCAACAAGGAAATCAAGATCGGCATCGCAGACCCTGAAGGGGCAGCACTTTTTTCCTATTATACCACCGGAGAATTAGCATCATCCGGCAGCTCGATTGCCGAGGGAATTGGTCAGGGGCGCATAACCGGAAATCTTGAAGGATTGGAGGTTGATATGGCCTATCAAATTTCTGACTCTGAAGCATTGCCGTTTATATTTGACCTTCTGGCACACGAAGGCCTGTGTCTTGGTGGATCAAGCGCCATCAACATTGCGGGGGCGTGTCGCATGGCAAGGAAAATGGGCCCGGGAAATACTATTGTGACCATTTTAGCCGACTACGGAAACCGCTATCAGTCCAAATTATTCAACCCGAATTTTCTGCGGGGGAAATCTTTGCCTGTTCCTGAATGGTTAAATGAGGGATCTACAGCGGATATACAAAGCGTTATGGAAACTGAAAGCTAACATGGCAACAAAGCTACAATTTAGAGACAACAGCTATCTGCGCGAAAACGGAGCAGTGGTCGTATCCATTCAAGAAGATGGCGGCATCGTTCTCAACCAGACAATATTTTACGCTCAGTCCGTGGGACAGCCGGGGGACAGGGGCAGGCTTCGAACAAGTACCGATCAACTTATTCCAATAGCCAACACTGTATATTCAGATGACAAATCAGAAATTGTGCATGTGACAGAGCCGGGCGACTGGCACCTTGAGCCGGGTGAGCAAGTCATTTGCGAACTGGACTGGAAATATCGGTATAGCCTGATGAAAATGCACACGGCCCTGCACCTTGTGTCTGTTTGCTTCCCCTTTCCTGTTACCGGTGGAGCCATTGGTGCGAACAAGAGCCGCCTGGACTTTGATATGCCTGAAGTACCTGATAATATCGAGCAGTTTGCGCAACAACTCAATGACTGGATTGATGCTGACCTCGCCGTCGTTACGGATTGGATCAGCGATGACGAAATGGCCGCAAATCCAGAACTCATCAAAACCATGAAGGTCAAGCCACCCGTTGGACAGGGGCAGGTACGGCTGGTTTTGATTGGTGAAGCACCCAATGTTATTGACCTGCAACCTTGCGGGGGAACCCATGTGGCACGAACCGGTGAAATCGGACCTTTGCGCATCGGAAAAATCCAGAAAAAAGGCAAACAAAACCGACGTGTTTATCTTCACCTTGAGGAAGAAAAGTAAATTGCCTCCCTCCTCTCCGTTTGTTGATACGAACTGGCTTGCTGCGCACTTAAGCAGTCCCGATGTATGCATTGTAGATAGTTCGTGGCATCTCCCCAACACAGGAAGAGACGCCCGATCAGAGTTCCTGGCGGCGCACATTCCTGGTGCTGTTCACTTTGATTTGGACTTGATTGCAGATACATCTCTTAACCTGCCGCATATGGTGGCGCCCGTTGAAATTTTTTCAAAAATGGTGGGAGATCTGGGCATTCGCGAAACCAATACAATTATTGTCTATGATAGTGCCGGGTTGTTTTCAGCGGCGCGAGTATGGTGGAACTTCAAAATAATGGGCGCGCAAAACTGTTATGTTCTTGAAGGTGGCTTACCTAAATGGCTAATGGAAAATCGACCAATTCATCAGGGTGACAGCCTGCAGTCTCACCGACCTTTCCACGCCAACCCGGTTCCAAACCAAGTTGTTGACAAACACGTTTTGTTGAAGTGCATCCAGGAAAATGCCGGGTCCCTGCGGACCCAAATTGTGGATGTTCGCTCAAATATGCGTTTTGCTGGGCTGGAGGTTGAGCCCAGGTCAGGATTGCGTTCAGGTTATATGCCCACCAGTATCAACTTGCCCTTTGTTGATCTGATTGAAAATGGTCAGTTCATCGAGAACAACAGACTAGTGCAGCGGATGGAGGCAGCAGGAATAGATTTGACGCTTCCAATAATTTCCACATGCGGGTCGGGTGTAACCGCCCCTTTGTTAAGCCTGGCTTTGGCAGAACTGGGAATTGAGTCAATGCGCGTCTACGACGGGTCATGGGCTGAGTGGGGAATGCAAGGGCCTTTGCCTGTACTTGGTGCGGATGGGCTGTCTGTATAGGCCACAAAAACTGAACTAACCTAAGTTTTTTACCTTATTGGTGGCGCATATAACAATCCACCCTGCGACCACAATGCATTGGGACCACGCAGCATTTCTGCTCCTGACTGTGCCCCAAAGTGCCGATCAAATAGTTCCCGATAGTTGCCAACGGATCGGATTACCTGCTGCATCCAATCGGCAGGCAAATCTAGCGCTGTGCCAAAATCCTGTTCAAGGCCCAACAACCGCCGGATCGCAGGCGTACGTGCGGACAACATGGAATCAAGATTTTGCGACCCGACCCCAAGTTCCTCGGCGTTAATCAGTGCAAACAAAGTCCAGCGGATAATATTTGCCCATTGATCATCACCCTCTTTTACTGTGGGACCAAATGGTGCTTTAGAAATGTATTCGGGCATAATTCTATGTACCCCCGGTTCATTTAATGTCCGGCGGACAGACTGCAAAAACGACGCCGGAGCGCTGATCGCATCACACATGCCACCTGAATATGCAACCATAAGGTCTTGTAAATCTTCATAAATTTTCTCTGAGTTTTCCGCCTGATTGGCGAAAAAGAACTTGCGCATATTGGTTAAATCATCACCGGAATTTACGACGCAGATACTTAAATCTGTCAGCTCGAAGGCTGATACAAAACCCCGGTCGGCGCGCACCATAAAGGATTGACCATCAAAAAAACTCGTGGTGACATAACGGACCCCAAAACGCGTATCGCGGGACATGGTCCAGGAGGCATTGCGTGCCAAAAGGTCAATTTCCCCTGCTTGCAATTGCGCAAACCGACTGTCGCCCGAAAGCAAACGAAACTCAACCAAATCGGGATCGCCCAAGGTTGCAGCAGCAACTGCGCGGCAAATATCCACATCAAACCCTGTCCACACGCCTTCGTCTGTCTGGCTGGAAAAGCCGGAAATGGAATTGCTGGCGGCGCAAATCAAAAACCCTCTTTCTCTAACCTTTTCAAGGGTTTGCGCGTTAGACATGGGGATAGAGGCAAGAATTGAAGCGGCAAAAGATATGAAAAACACAAAGAGGCCAAGCGTCTTTTTGCCCGGAAATCCCGCGGATTTATTGAAGATAGAAATTGACTCAACTCCGTACAATAGCGCGTGCCTACTGGCACGCTATTCCTCACCCCGCACCCCATTTTGCCACTATTGACGTTTGGGTCAAGTAAACAGTTTAGTTTGTTGGTCATTAGTGCAGTTAGTGAACAAAAAGGGGGAAACCAAGCCAATAACATTGATAAAAATGGCACCAACAGAGAGGCCCGGCAAGCCTTCTGACTGCCGGGCCAATTTGTATTTGCGCATATGCCCCACCCGGAACAGATGGTAAAAGGACAGGACAATTACAGTGGAATTACAGCACAATTGCACTGAATTTCACCACAAATCCATTTTTGCTAAAATTCC
>JAJRRJ010000122.1 GCA_024279575.1 Alphaproteobacteria bacterium
CCCCGAGCAGACCGCCAAATGCCCAGCCCACAATAACCGGCAATCCAAGTCCGCCCACATATTCCGCTTCCGCTTCAATATAACGCGCCGCCGGATCAATCTGGGACCGGTAAATGATATAGGCAATAACCCAGGCAAAAACCTTGGCGGTTCTTGACCAGTTTTGTGACGCTCCCATGCCTTTGAGACGGTTGGCACCAATAATTAAAAGCGCACCAATTCCGGCCGCTGCAATGGCCCTTAATAACAATACCGGTCCATCTGAATTCCAAAAATCCATATTTAACGGCACCGAAATAAATGAGACGGCAAAGCCCCCCACCATGATAAAACCCATCACCCCGAAATTAAACAGCCCCCCATAGCCCCATTGGATATTAAGCCCCAAGGCAATCAGTGACAAAGCAAATGCTTCGACCAACAGACGCAAAGTGAAGGGTGCACCCATCACAACTCCAACACCAACAATCAGCAGCATCAATGCTGAATAAAACCATAATGTGCGCTTGATGTTGATCATGAGCCAACCCCCTTGAACATACCGGTCGGTTTAACTAGCAAGACGATAATCAGAATAGTAAAAGCGACGGTCAGCTTATATTCCGTGGGTACGATCGAGAGATCATTGGGAATCCATTCCGGTAGCGCGCCCTTAAAGGGTCGCAATAGTACCGCCCAGTTAAACACTGACATGGTTTCTGCAAACCCCACCAGAAACCCCCCGGCAATTGCCCCATAGGAATGGCCCAAACCACCAACAATGGCGGCGGCAAAAATGGGAAGAATAATATTAAAAGCCAGATCGGGCTTCAGCGTCACATCCAGCGCCAGCATAGTCCCCGCAAGACAGGCCAGTGCGCCCGCAATAATCCAGGTCACCCGAATAACCAATTGTGTATTGATGCCCGACACTTGCGCCAGTGCGGCATTGTCCGCCATGGCACGCATACCCTTGCCAAGCCGCGAACGGGTCAGGAAAAAATGCAAAGCCAATACCGAAACCAGCGTCAGCCCAACCATCCAGAACTGTGGTTCAGTCACAATAATTTTGCGCGTCGCCCCTAAAAACGACATATCAAATCGGAAAATCGTTTTGGGTGCATCCACATAAAAAGTGCGCGACCCAACACCGGAAAACAATCGGATTACCCCCTGAATCATCAAGGCAACCCCGATGGATGCAATCAACAGCGTAACCGGTTTGGCCCCACGTTTTCGCAAAGGAGCATAAAATCCCCAATCAATGCCAAGCACCAGCACCGCCGAAATCGCCATTGCGAACGGCAACACCAGAATTGGCACCGGAATCGGTGTAACAATACCCATACTCGCCGCCATCGCCGAAGCAAACGAGGTGAGAATAAAAGTTACAAACGCCCCTAAAGTCATCACATCCCCATGGGCAAAATGGGCAAACCGCAAAATGCCAAAAATCAGCGTAATGCCAACAGCACCCAACGCATAAATTGACCCAAGAACCATGCCTGAGATCAAAACCTTGTTAACAAAGAAAATAAGTTCGTTCATTCTATCCGCCCAAAAAGCTTTTCGCTACTTCCGGGTCCGCCAGCAATTCCTTGCCCGTGCCCGTAAATCGATTTTGCCCGTTTGCCAGAACGAACCCCTTTGAAGCAAATGCCAGCGCCTGCTGTGCATTTTGCTCAACCATTAATATGCCCACCCCGGAGGCGTTCACCTTCACAATCTGCTCAAAAATCTCAAGCACATAGCGCGGCGACAGACCCGCAGAAGGCTCATCCAGCAACAACAATGTGGGCTTGCTCATCAACGCGCGACCCATCGCCACCATCTGACGCTGCCCCCCGGAAAGCTCACCGGCATCCTGATTGCGTTTTTCCTTTAGGGGAGGAAACATGTCATAAATGGAGGTCAGAGAATCTGAAAAATCATCTTCGCGAATAAACGCCCCCATTTCCAGATTTTCATTCACGCTCATGGAAGTAAAAACGTTGTGTTCCTGAGGCACGAAACTTAAGCCCTTGGGTACAAGTTTGTCAGGCAAAGCATTGGTGATGTTTTCGCCATGAAATGTAATAGCCCCTGAAGTAACATCCAGCAGGCCAAAAATTGCCTTGAGTGCGGTTGATTTCCCGGCCCCGTTCGGGCCCACAATCACCCCTATATCGCTAGCCTCAATTTCCATATTGATGCCCTTGAGAATTGGGGCACCCCCATATCC
This sequence comes from Alphaproteobacteria bacterium, assembly GCA_024279575.1. GTDB lineage: Bacteria > Pseudomonadota > Alphaproteobacteria > Rhizobiales > Devosiaceae > DROE01. Next base: position 2,201 of record JAJRRJ010000122.1, read on the forward strand.
CGCTTCAATATTGTCCAGTTTGACCAAAGCCATTTTTACGCCACCTCCACAGGGGAGCCAAAATAGGCTTCGATAATTTCAGGATTAGCGCGGATTTCTGCCATTGGCCCCTCGGCAATCACTGCCCCCTGCGCCATAACAATCACCGGATCGCACAGGCGGCCAATCAAATCCATATCATGCTCGATAACAAAAAACGTATAGCCCAGTTCCTGGTTCATCCGCTCTATATTGCTCGCCAAATCCTTGAGCAAAGTACGATTGACCCCGGCTGCAACCTCATCAAGCAACACCAGTTTAGCATCCACCATCATGGTACGCCCCAGTTCAAGCAGCTTTTTCTGCCCGCCCGAAAGGTTGCCCGCCAACTCGTTTTTAATATGCGCCAGTTTAAGAAAATCGATCACATCATTGGCCCTTTGGCGCACTTCGGTTTCCCGGTCCCGCACCAATGAGGGCTGTAACCATGTTGCCTTGAGACTTTCCCCGGGCTGATCCCCCGGCACCATCATCAGATTTTCCAGAGCGGTCATTTGAGAAAATTCATGGGCCAACTGAAATGTGCGCAGCATGCCGCGCCCAAACAGAACATGGGGTTCCAGCCCTGTGACGTCCTCGCCATCAAAAATGATTTGTCCCGCGCTGGGTTTGGTTGTTCCAGCCACCATGTTAAACAGGGTGGTTTTGCCAGCCCCGTTAGGCCCGATCAGCCCGGTAACAGAACCCTTGGCAACCTTGAGCGAACAATCGTTGACAGCAACAAGTCCCCCATAGCGCTTGAACACGCTTTTTACTTCTACAACGGTCTCGACAGACACCGGCACCCCCAACACACACGCAACAGCACAATGCTACTTAATAGTCGGCCATGTGCACATAAGCGATGCACCGGGTCAACCAGAGCAGGGGTTTTTTTGTTAAAAACCAACAAAAAAGGGGCCCCTAAGAGCCCCTTTCATCATATTTAGGTTTTAACTGGCGGTTTTAAATTTAAAACTCCGCCCAGTCGCTGTCCACCGCGGCACTTCCCTGGCTCAGATAAGATTTTGCCGCAGATTCAACTTTTGCCTGCATTTGTTTAACCGGTGGCATATGAGATCCCGAAGCCCTGTTAGCCCCTGAAGTTGAGCGCGGAGTTCCACCAGCAGCCCCCCCCAGCTTGAACACATCCACAATCCGGTCCAACTCATCCACCTGATTGTCCGTTTGCTCAATGGCCGCATTGGTTTCTTCAACCAGCGCCGCATTGTGCTGGGTCATTTCATCCATCTGACGCACCGCAATATTCACCTCATCAATCGAAGAGGCCTGCTCGCGCGATGCAGAAGCAATGCCCTGCATCAACTCAGAACTC
>JAJRRJ010000123.1 GCA_024279575.1 Alphaproteobacteria bacterium
CGGGCTGCGGCGGAACTGGCGCGAGATTCGCCAAATTCAATGACATTAAACTCCTGCAGACCCAGATTTTTGCCGTTGGCTTTGCTGCGGGACAAATAGCGTTCCACAAGTTCGCGCTCTGGTCCCGATTTCATTTTTCCAACAGCAATAATGGAAACGCGCATGGGGTTTGCCGGATTTATGGATTATTGGGGGTCTGAGGCCAGGTCACCTTGCCACATTTTTTCAAGATTATAGAATTCGCGCACTTCAGGGCGAAACACATGCACAATCACATCGCCAGCATCAATCAACACCCAGTCGGCGTTTGGCATGCCTTCAATACGGGGCAGTTTATGACCGCTTTCCTTTAAAACTCTGGAAAGCTGATTGGCCAGTGCTCCCACATGGCGCTGGGAGCGGCCCGAAGTCACCACCATATGATCAGACATGGGGGATTTGCCAGCCATATCAATGGAAATGGTGTTTTCAGCCTTGGCGTCATCCAAGGTCTCAAGAATGATATCAATCATGGGGCGGGGTGTGTCTTTCAAAGGAACCTGTTGTCCAAATAATTTTTTATAAACTTTATATGCGCCCAGTTAGGCGCGGGCGCAAGGGTGAGGAGGAAATGTTTTGATATTATGGTTTCGATCCGGATTTTTTAGAAATGGTCTGGCGAATGGATGTGGAGGAGAGATCGGACATAAGTCCCCCCAGATAGACCCATGCCGGGGCTTTTCTGCCGGGCAGGGTTTTGGCGTCAAATTCATCAATGCGATATGTGGCCAGAGTTGAGGCTGCCTTTGAGGAGAGGGCCTTAAGGCCAATGCCGGGGCGTACATAGATGGCGAGGGGAATGAGGTTGGCAATATCGCGCCAGCGCTCCCACTGGTGGAATGTACTAAAACTGTCGGCGCCCATGATCCAGACAAAATGACGCCCGGGCAGGGTTTGGCGCAAATAGCGAATAGTATCGAACGTATAGGAAAATCCGTGTTCCGCTTCAAAACCTGTAACATGGACCCGTGGATGGGTGATGAGCTTGCGTGCCGCAGTGACGCGGGTTTTTAGGGGGGCAAGAGCGCTATGATTTTTGAGGGGGTTACCGGGGGTTACCAGCCACCATACAGCATCCAGTTGCAGACGTTTTAAGGCCTGACGTGAGACAAGTTGATGGCCGGGATGGGGGGGGTTGAAGCTGCCACCAAAAAGCCCGATGCGCATATTGGGGCTTGAGGGGGGCAGGGAAGTGATGCCGGGAATTTTGACCGGTTTGTTGCGCACCTGCATTATGGGCGACATTGTCCGTTACCGCTCACCAGATATTTGAAGGAAGTGAGCTGCTCAACTCCGACCGGTCCGCGGGCGTGCATCTTTCCGGTGGAAATGCCGATTTCAGCACCCATACCAAATTCTCCTCCGTCCGCATACTGGGTTGAAGCGTTGTGGAGCAGGATGGCACTGTCTACTTCGGCAAAAAATTGATCACGGGCGGCAGCATCAGAGGTGATGATGGCTTCAGTGTGATGGGAGGAATAGGTGGCGATATGTAAAATGGCAGCTTCAATATTGTCGACCATGGCCACCGCAATTATGGGGGCAAGATATTCGGTTTTCCAATCTTTTTCAGTGGCTGGAATGGTATCTGAAAGCATTTTATGGACGGCACTGTCGGCATGAATTTCACAGCCCGCCTCCCTTAGTGCGGTCAGGATCGGCAGCAAATGCGTGTCTTGTAAATCCCTGTGCACAAGCAAAGTTTCAGCGGCACCGCAAATGCCCGTGCGGCGCATTTTTGAATTAAGGATAAGTTTGATGGCCATTTCCAGGTCAGCACTTTTGTCCACATAAACATGGCAAATACCCTCCAGGTGCGCAAATACGGGGACGCGGGCATCGGACTGGACACGGGCGACAAGACCCTTGCCGCCACGCGGTACAATTACATCAATTGCACCATTGAGACCGCTTAGCATTTCGCCAACGGCGGCACGGTCTGTTCTTGGCACGATCTGGGTGCAATCAGTTGGCAACCCTGCTTCTTCCAGCCCTTTTATAAAGCAGGCGTGAATGGCGCTGGAGGAATGAAAACTGTCAGAGCCACCGCGTAATATGGTGGCGTTTCCTGCCATTAAACACAGGGCTGCTGCGTCGGCGGTGACGTTGGGCCTGCTTTCGTAAATTACGCCAATAACCCCCAAAGGTGTGCGTACCCGGCTGATATGCAAACCGCTTGGTACATCCCATTGTGCAATGATCTGGCCAACGGGGTCGGCCAGCTTTGCGATGGCGCGAATGGAGGTGACAATGGCCTGTACTCTTTCATTATCAAGTTGCAGCCGATCAAGGAATGAGGAAGAAAGGCGCGCCTTGTGGCCCTGCTCCATATCCAGTTTGTTGGCCACAAGAATTTCTGATCTGCCTTTTTCTATAGCGTTTGCTGCTGCTTCAAGGGCTTTGACTTTTGTATCAGACTTTGCGTTGGCCAACAGGTGGGCGGCGCCTCTGGCGCGCAGACCAATGTCGTTCATCAGGCTGATTATGTCTTTGCACATTGCGTCATTCCTTTTGTGGCAATGAGGACCAGATTGTCCGCATGGACCAGTTCTGTTCGGTTCATATGGCCAAACATGCCAATGATCACCTGGCTTTTTTTGCCCTTGGACAAATTGGCTTCTTCTTTGTTCATTCCGGCAAGGCCGCGGGCAATTTCTGCCCCTTCGGGGTCCAGAATTGAAATGGCTTCACCATGTTCAAACTCGCCCCTGATTTTTGTGACACCAATGGGCAATAGCGATTTTCCCTTGAACAGGGCGTTGGCAGCTCCGGCATCAATATGAATTTGCCCTTTGACATCAAGGGTTCCTAAAATCCAGCGTTTGCGCGCTGCGGCGGGGTTTTGTTTGGCGGGAAAGATGGTGTGTTTTGCGCCCATGCTCAATGCTGCTAACGGGTTGGGGTTGGTGCCATTGGCGATAATCATTGAAGTGCCGGAGCGGGTGGCGATTTTTGCCGCGTCGATTTTTGTGGCCATGCCGCCTCGGGCCAGATGGGAGGTGGCCCCTTTGGCCATGGTTTCGATCTGCTGCGTGATGGTTTTTACAACGGGGATATGTGTTGTTGTGTTGTTTTGTTCTGTTGGGGACAGGTTTGGGGGGGCGGTATAAAGTCCATCCACATCGGAAAACAGAATCAGACAGTCCGCACCAATCATGGAGGCGACGCGGGCTGATAATCGGTCATTGTCCCCGTAGCGGATTTCGGCGGTGGCGACGCTGTCATTCTCGTTGATAATGGGGACTGCCCCAAGACTCAGCAAAGTAGAGATCGTGTTGCGCGCATTGATATAGGGGCGACGTTCTTCAGTTATGTTGGGGGTGAGCAGGATCTGCCCGGTGGTGATGTCATGTTGAGCCAGAGCGTCACGCCAGGCTTCAGATAACGCCACCTGACCGGCGCTGGCGGCGGCCTGAATACGGGGCAGGGAAAGGGTTTGCCCGGACAGCCCCAAAATGGAGCGGCCAAGTGAAATAGCGCCAGAGGATACAATCAGAATATCTATCCCCTGGGACTTAAGGGCGGCAATATCCTGAGCCAAACTGTTTAGCCATTGCTGGCGCAGTTTTCCTGATTGTGCATCAACCAGCAGCGCGGAGCCGATTTTTATGGTGATGCAGTTAAAGTCGGAAAGGGGGGAGTGTTTGCCTAAGGGGACCATTTTTTGTCCTCCTCGGGGAGGGCGGCTTGTTTCTCTCTTTTTCGTTTGGCGTCCAATTCGTGGATAATGCCGAACAAAACCTGCTCAACGCCTTTTTGGGAGGCGGCGGAAGCGGCCAGTAGCTTTCCCTTTACCAGGGGACGCAGGGATGCCAGTTTTTCCTCAATCTCTTTGTCGCTCAGGGCGTCGATCTTATTAAGGACGGTGATTTCCTGTTTTTCAGCCAGCCCGTTGCCATAGGCCTCAAGCTCGGCGCGGATGGTTTTATAGGATGCGCCAACATCATCAGCGGTGCCATCAATAAGGTGGACATTAACCGCGCAGCGTTCCACATGGCCTAAAAACCGGTCCCCAATACCTGCCCCTTCATGGGCGCCCTCGATCAGGCCGGGAATGTCGGCCAAAACAAAATCCCGGTCGGCAATGCGCACCACACCCAGATTGGGGTGCAAGGTGGTGAAGGGATAGTCGGCAATTTTTGGATTGGCGGCTGATACGGCGGACAAAAAGGTGGATTTCCCTGCATTGGGCAGGCCAACAAGACCGGCGTCGGCAATGAGTTTGAGGCGTAGCCA
>JAJRRJ010000124.1 GCA_024279575.1 Alphaproteobacteria bacterium
TTTGAAATCAGCACCCAACTCACGCAGATATTTGTGTGCCACTGTTCGATCTGCCGCAAATCTACCGGGGGCAACGGGATCCCGGTCGTTGTTATTAACAACGATGATTTTGTCTGGTTGCGCGGCGAAGACAATATCGCCACCTGGAAAAACCCCGATATGGACTGGCAGGGTTGGTTTTGCCCGACCTGCGGCTCCCCCCTGCCCGGCGCCAACGATGAAAAACGAACCTTTGTTCCGGTTGGGCTGATCACAAAAGGGGCTGAAAACTTAAAGGTCGCGCACCATATCTGGGTCGACTCTAAAGCCAAGTGGGATCAAATAGGGGACAATGGCAAGCAGCATCGTAACGCGTTTGAGGGATAATAGCCTGAACCAGACCAACGGGTGCGATGTACAAATTTTCACAGCACGACACCCGCGCTCACATCATAGCATTATCAGCTGTTCTCCGGGCAGTTTTACGCCCTCCAACTCCAGCAGGAATTTTTTTGTAGGCAGGCCCCCACCAAAGCCGGTCAGTTTACCATTGGCACCGATTATACGATGGCAGGGCAAAATGACAGGCAAGGGATTAGCCCCGTTCGCCGCCCCGACCGCGCGGCTGGCTTTTGGGGACCCCACTGCTTTTGCCAGCCAACCATAGGTACGGGTTTGGCCTATAGGAATTGTGGCCAATGTCTGCCAGACCTTCTTTTGAAACGGGGTACCTTGCAATTCAAAACGCAAATCAAATTGTGTTAACTCTCCGGCAAAATAGGCCTGCAACTGCCGTTTGACTTCGCCAAAGGAGCTATCCGAGCGCACCCAGTCTGCATGTGGTTGAATGGCTTTGTCACCACCGGGGAAACTCAGGATATTTAAGGTTTTTTTGCTGCCTGCGAGCAAAAGCGGGCCGACGGGACTGGGCATGTGACAATATTGCATTTCGGGCCTACTCATTGACGTTTTGGCTTTGTGTTGGCGCGCGGGGGCGCGAAATTGAAGAGGGAGGGCGTCCGTAAAGGGCGCAAAAAACAGCATTAAACCGCCGGACACTGCCAAAACCGGAAAGCAATGCAATTTCCCTGAGTGGTGCAGAACTGGAACTTAACAGGCGTTTAGCGCGTTGAACACGCATGGTTTTTGCCACCTGAACAGGCGACGCACCAACATGGCGGGCAAAAAGGCGCGTCAAATGGCGCGACCCCACGCCCAGTGTGAGGGCCAGCTCCTCAACTTTTGCTCCATCAAGCGCCCCCTGTTCAATCAGGCGCATGGCGCGCGAAACCGTTGTCTGAGTGCCATTCCACGCCGGGGAAAAGGGGGCGGTTTCAGGTCGACAACGCAGACAGGGACGAAACCCTGCCGATTCGGCGGCGGCGGCACTGGGGTAAAAGCTGACATTTTTTGTCATGGGTTGTTTTACCGGGCAAACAGGGCGGCAATAAATTTTTGTGGTGCTCACGCCAATGAAGAAAACGCCGTCATAGGCGGGGTCACGATTTAGCCGGGCAGTGTTGCAGGTGTCAAAATCAAGCATGGGGCAAGAATAGAAGGGAATGGTAAAATGTGCGAGGGCAAAAATATAATCAGGTCCGAATCCGACCATGCCCCTTTGCACCTGCCTGGATGACTAACCCGTTCAGCACAGGTTCAGACACAATGGTTCAATGTTGAGTGAGCGGCCTCAATTCCTCCCCAGGCTTTGGGCTTATTGTCGCTGTGTTTCAGGACTGAGAATGCAATAAACAAGGGACTAAATTATGAAAAAATCAATTATTTCAAAGGCAATACTCGGTGCGATATTTGCCACCGCAGCTTTTGCTGCCACCGGTAGCGCAATGGCGCAAACCGCCTGTGTTTATACCGAATGGAGCAATGTTGAAGCCGGCCACGCCCTCCCCACAATCACCAGCCGGGTTTGTGGCGATGACATGGCGGTCAATGTTATTGGCGCCGACCCTTCCGGGCAGACTTTCGATTTTGGATGGTCGGAAAGCACCAGGTTGGGACCAGATTCCTTTAGCGCTGTATTTGTGGATGCCAACGCCAGCAACAAAATCCAGCTGAACATTCTGCCCGTTTTGAATTCCATGCACGCGATTATCGAAACAACACTGACTGGCGGAGCCACAACCAACTGGACCGCCGACTATGTTTTGAGCAAAACCTACTAAACCAGTTCAATACAAGTCTGACAAAAGTTTCCTCCCTCACCCCATGCATGAGGAAAGAGGGAGGATGGGGCAAGTCTGAGCACTGTTCAGGCTGAAGGGGAGTGGAGCAAACTCAAAAACCGGCACCGGAATATTCAGGTCGAGGGTCCGCAGAATTTAAGGCCATCGAGTTGAGATTTCGTGCCGAAGGAGAGTTTTTCCACCCCCTTTGTCAACTCAAATGTTACGTTCAACCAAAGTTCGCGCTAAAGCCAAAATCCGCACTAAAGTGTGGTCCATTTTCCATCATTTTGCGAAGACTGTACGGCGGTAGATATAAAGCGCATGCCTTCAACCCCATCGGCCAAAGAGGGCAGTATCGCACCCTCATTTTCGCCCCTTATGACCTGAGCAAACTCATCGTAAAGAGTGGCGAAGGCTTCCAGATAGCCTTCAGGGTGCCCGGCGGGAATACGCACCGACACCCCTTCGCCCATAGCAGCTTCGCTCCCCCGCGTAAGAAGCTGCCGGGGGTGTCCGAATGGGGAATGCCACATCTGGTTGGGATTATCCTGACGCCATTCCAGACCGCCTTTTCGCCATAGATGCGCAACTGCAAACCGTTTTCGCAGCCTGGCGCCACCTGCGAAGCCCAAAGCATGCCGCGTGCACCGCCCTCAAAGCGCATCATAATGTGCACATTATCATCCAGTTTGCGACCGGAAACAAAGCTGGTGAGATCGGCACTCAGGCTTTGGGTTTGCAGGCCAGTGACAAAGCGCAAAATATTGTAGGCGTGGGTGCCGATATCGCCAATACAGCCACCAATACCCGACTTTGCCGGGTCGGTGCGCCAATTGGCCTGTTTGTTTTCAACATCTTTGGTTAGCCATTCCTGGGGGTATTCAACCTGCACCACGCGGATTTTGCCCAATTCACCATTAGCCACCATGTGTCGGGCTTTACGCATCAAAGGGTAAGCTGTGTAATTGTGCGTTAAAAGAAATTTTGCACCATTTTTAGGTTTTACACGCGCAAGCTCAATCGCCTCTTCCAGTCGCGCTGTGATGGGCTTGTCGCAAATAACGTGGATCCCGGCCTCAAGGAAGGCCTTTGCCGGGGCAAAGTGCATGTGATTAGGGGTCACGATCACAACGGCTTGGATGCCATTTTCACGGGCGGCCTCAAGGCGGGCCATTTCTGAAAAATCAGTATAGGCACGCGCCGGATCAAGACCCAAATCAGCGGCGGACGAATTGGCAATTTCAGGCCGTGAGGACAACGCGCCGGCAACAAGCTCAAAGTTACCGTCAAGTCGCGCCGCAATACGGTGAACATACCCGATAAATGCACCCTGTCCGCCCCCGACCATTCCATACGGGATTTTTCTTTTTCTTCGGTTGTTCATAAGATTGTTCTCTTTTTCTAAAGTGTCAGTCGAGCAAGGTGCGCGCAGCATCTGGCCCTAAAGGTTCTGGTTGTTTACAGGTTGTCGATACGTTCACCGATCTACCAATTTCTGCAGATTTTAGAATTGAAAACATAATATCTACCCCATGCAAACTTGTATCGAGGGAGCATCTGGGCATTCGATTTTCAACGATGGCTTGCGCCATGTCCGCCAGCCCCGCCGTGCGGTAATTGGCCAACATACCTTCGTCATGTTGTTGATTTGCCGGGGTAAACGGATGGTCCCAAAGTGCTGTTTTTCTGATATTACCGCTTGCATCAGCCATGGACAGGTCGCCGCCAAAAAAGTTTGGGTCCGGCAGGAATAATGATCCCCCGGTGCCATAAAGTTCCATGTGGGAATGGGTGTGGGCCTTTACATCCCATGAGGTCGCAAGGGTAATCAGGGCGCCGTTGGCAAACTCCAAAATAGCGTGAACAGTGGTGGGCGTAGAAACGGGAACCTTTTCCCCTTCACGGGGGCCTGAGCCAATAGTACGTTGTTTTTGCGGCGTGTTGGCCAGGGCGCTAACACGGATCACCGGGCCAACAAGATTTATCAGGTTGGCTATATAGTAGGGGGCCATATCCAATACCGGACCGCCACCGGAACGAAAGAAAAAATCGGGGTTTGGGTGCCAGTTTTCCATACCTGCGCTCATAAGATGACAGGTGCCAGAAGTAATTCTTCCCACTTTTCCGGCATCAAGCAAATGGCGCGCCTGTTGATGGGTGCCACCAAGAAAGGTGTCAGGGGCACTGCAAATGATTTTTTTTGCCGCAGCACTGAGGTCTTGCAAAACCTCTCCCTGCTCAAGGGACAATACGAAGGGTTTCTCGCTATAGACATGCTTGCCGGCACGAATGATATCGCGGGTAACCTCAAAATGCGCTTCGGGGATGGTCAGGTTTACGATGATGTCAATTTTGGGGTTTTGGAGCAGTTCGTCCACGCTTTGAGCCAAAACATCATATTCTTTAGCGCGTTTGGCGGCAGTTTCAAACACAATGTCGGCTACTGCCAGAATTTTGATAGTGTTGAAAAGGGGGGCAAGTTCAAGATAGGTGGTTGAAATATTTCCACACCCGATAATGCCGACGCCAAGGGGAAAATTCATAGCATAACTCCCATGCTTTTTGCCCCTTCTATCGAGCGGCTGGCAAAGCGTATCACATCGCCTGGATTATCATGCTCCATAACAAAGGATTTGCATTTGGAACGGGTTTTGAGTACGGCAAAAATTCCTTTCCAATCCATGACCCCCTGCCCCACATCGGCCCAGCCATCTTCGTCCAGACAGGTGCCCTTTGGCGCAATGTCTTTTACATGAACGGAAATAATTCTGGCACCATGTTTCTCAATCCAGTGAGTTGGATCCTGATCGGCTTTTACGCTCCATGCCACATCAAACTGCCAGCTGATTGTGGGAGCATTTTGCAACAAGATGTCCATGGGAAATTCACCGGTCGGCAAGGGGATGAACTCAAAATCGTGATTATGCCATGCAAAATTGAAGCCATGAGCGGCGAATGTGGTGGCAAGATTTTCAAGACTTGCGCTCAATTTTACCCAATCAGTTTTAGTTTGTGGGCGCTGCTCCGGCTCCAGCCAAGGGCAAATCAGGGTTTTGATGCCAAGCCGGTTGGCAATCTGGATTATTTCGTCAATATTTTGTAGCTGATCGAAACTAAAATGCCCCGATGGCATGGTGATGTGATTTTTAAGGAGAATCTCGGCAAGGTGCGCTTTATCATCATACAGGCCGCCATACCCTTCGACTTTGCCATAGCCCAATGACTTTAATTTTGGCAAAAGCGCAGCAAGGGAAGGATAATTACGCGCGGAATACAACTGAAACTAAAGGCACATTCAAACCTCCTTTTTATGTTTAGTTTATGTGGGCACAAGCAAATTGGAAGCAAAATATGCAGTGTTTGCAAAAAGGGGTAGTCGCACACAAATGTTGTGTTAAAAGGCCCGCAAATGAACGCCAAAGTGACTTGTTCGCAAAAATGATTCTGTAATTTTTGGTAAGTTGCAAAAAATCAACAAAGGCCCCGTAGCTCAGCTGGATAGAGCAACGGACTTCTAATCCGTAGGTCGCACGTTCGAATCGTGCCGGGGTCGCCAGATTTTAGTTTTTTGGAATAATGGGGTGACTGACTTTGTCACCGACTGCCAGCCCGATGGCTTCAGCCCTGCCTGCGTTTATTTCGAGCACAAACCTCACCGGAACCTGAGAAGATATTCCTGTCTGGTCGTGGGGGCGCGCATTAGCGTGAATGTTCAAAATTTCCCCATCAGCAGCGATGAAAACCATGTCCAGAGGAATAAACGTGTTGCGCATCCAGAAAGAAACCACCCGGGTTTCCTTGAAATCAAACAGCATACCTTTGTCTGGGGCCATGGACTGTACAAACATCAGACCTTTGGCACGGCTCTCGTTGGTGTCCACAATATCTACCGAAATACTAACGTTGCCCGACTTTGTATGCAGCACCAGTTTTTCCTGCCCTGAGCAGGCCGCCAACGCAAACACAACTGCAAATGCTGCAAAAATGCGAACAAAAA
>JAJRRJ010000125.1 GCA_024279575.1 Alphaproteobacteria bacterium
GGCAACCCCGTAAACGGCACCCCCCTTCACCTCAAGGCCCTGTCCGGCATAACCCTTTATGATCCTGAGGCGCTTACCCTCGTCGCCCGGGCGGGCACACCGCTAAAAGAGGTTGAGAGCGCCCTTGCCAAAGAAAATCAGATGCTGGCATTTGAGCCGATCAACCACGCCCCCATGCTGGACAACAAAGGCAGTCCGACCCTTGGCGGCATGGTGGCGGTGAACGCCTCAGGCCCCCGCCGCATCAAGGCCGGTGCCTGCCGCGACAGCTTAATCGGCGTGCGGTTTGTTGATGGCTTAGGCCGCATCATCAAAAACGGTGGCCGGGTAATGAAAAATGTCACCGGCTACGATCTGGTCAAACTTATGGCTGGCTCCCACGGCACTCTGGGTGTCATCACAGAAGTCGCCTTCAAAGTGCTGCCAAAGCCTGAAACCACCGCCACCTTGCGCTTTGAGCTGGCACTGGAAGAGGGTTTGGCAAAACTGCGAGCCGCCATGGGCTCCCCCTATGATGTGTCCGGGGCCGCCTATAAAGACGGTGCCGCACTGCTAAGAATCGAAGGCCTCAGCCAATCCGTAAAATACCGATCTGAAAAACTTGGCGGTGAAATTATTAAAGACAAAAACATCTGGCAAGACATCTCCAATGTGCCCTCTCTTTCCAGCGTCAGCAATATCTGGCGTTTATCCGTAAAACCCGGCGATGCTTTTGAAGTCGCCAGCGAGTTGCACAGGTTGGGCTTTGAAACACAGGTTTTTGACTGGAGCGGCGGTCTGATCTGGGTCTCTGGCCACAACACAGATGCCCCAAGGCAGATCACTTCGCGTTTCGGCGGCCATGCCTTTTGCATGAAAGGGGATTTTAACGCCTTCCATCCCGAATTGGCTCCTCTGGCAAAAATTTCCACTGGCCTTCGCTCAAAATTTGACCCCCGCGCCATATTGAATCCGAAACGCATGAACTGATGAAAACCAATTTTTCCCCCGATCAACTCAAAAATAGCGGCATCAAACGCGCCAACGAGATTTTACGCTCCTGCGTCCATTGCGGGTTTTGCACCGCCACCTGCCCCACCTATCAATTACTGGGGGACGAATTGGACAGCCCGCGCGGTCGCATTTATCTGATCAAGGATATGCTTGAAAACGATCGCCCCGCAGATGAAAAAACCGTTCTGCATATTGACCGCTGCCTGTCGTGTCTGGCTTGCATGAGCACCTGCCCCTCCGGCGTGCATTATATGCATCTGGTGGATCTGGCCCGCGAACATATTGAAAAAACCTACAAACGCCCGCTGTTTGATCGCACAATGCGTTTTGTGCTCGCCAACATCCTGCCCTATCCGGGCAGGTTTCGCCTTTCAATCATGGGCGCATGGATGGCCAAACCGTTCCGCTTTGCCCTGCCCAAAATGATCAGGGCCATGGTGGATTTTGCCCCCTCAAAACTTCCCAAACCAAGCCACACCGACAAAGCTCAGACCTTCCCCGCAAAAGGCAAAAAACTACGCCGCGTTGCCCTGCTCACAGGGTGCGCACAAAAAGCTCTTAACACCGATATTAACGAAGCCACAATTCGCCTGCTGACCAGATTTGGCTGCGAAGTGGTGATTGTCAAAGACATGGGCTGTTGCGGCGCAGTAACCCACCATATGGGCAAAACCAACGCCAGCCACAAATCAGCAGCCGTCAACATAAACGCCTGGATCAGGGCTGATGTGGATACCGTTGTCATTAACACGTCGGGTTGCGGCACCACGGTTAAAGACTACGGCCATATGTTCGCCAACGATCCACTGGCGGCAGACGCCAAAAAAATCGCCGCCATGACAAAAGACATTTCCGAACTGATGGAAGAAATTAGCATTTCCGGCAAAATGGATTTGAAGGTTGCCTATCACGCCGCCTGTTCCCTTCAACACGGCCAGCAGATCAAAGACGCGCCCAAAAACCTGTTGCGCGCAGCAGGGTTCACAGTACTCGAACCCGCCGATCCACACCTGTGTTGCGGCTCCGCAGGCACCTATAATCTGATGCAACCGGACTTGGCGCAACAATTGGGTGCCCTCAAGGTTAAAACCCTTGAAAACCTCAAACCCGACGTCATCGCAGCAGGCAATATCGGGTGCATGATGCAAATTGGCGCAGGCACAAACGTGCCTATCGTGCACACGGTAGAATTACTGGACTGGGCCACCGGCGGCCCAAAACCCCCGGCTCTGGGAAAATAAAATACTACAACAACAAAAACAGCCCACCTGTAAAAACAGGTGAAATTATTGCGTCAAAAAGTATGAATTGCATATATTTTATCACCACAAAGAGATATCAATTTTCCCTGTAATCAAGGGCAGAACCCGCTGGATTCAGCCCCGGACAACGCTTTGTTTGTATTGAGACTTTTATTGGCTTCACTTGATTATCATCTCACACTCTGCAATCAATCTAACTTCGTCGGTATTTGCCGAAGATCAAGAATCAAAAAGTTGCGAAGAATTCGCGATGAACAACAGGGAGATCATCAATATGAGTATTTTCACAAAGTCTGTTAAAGCCATTGCACTTGGTGCAGTAGTGCTTGGTGGACTGTCATTTTCTGCTGTAGCGCAGGAACTCAAGTTTTTTACCATTGGCACCGGTGGAACCGCTTATACCTACTATCCCGTTGGCGGTGTTATCGCCAATGCAATTTCAAAACCACCCGGATCACGCGAGTGCGGCGAAGGGGGCAGCTGTGGTGTGGATGGCCTTATCGCATCAGCGGTTTCTTCACGCGGATCAGTGGACAATGTGAATGCAATTATTTCAGGTCTGCGCGACAGTGGTTTTGCCCAGTCTGACGTTGCATTCTGGGCCTATACCGGCACAGGCACAATGGAAGGCAAAGATCCGGCAACCGATCTGCGCACAATTGCTGCGCTGTTTGAAGAGCACATCCACCTTGTGGCGCTGGAAGGCAGCGGCATCAACTCTGTTGCAGATTTGGCCGGAAAGCGTGTTTCTCTTGATGCACCCGGATCAGGCACCTATGTGGATGCTGGCCTTATTCTGGAAGCAAACGGTCTTGGTCTTGATGATGTGACCGCCGAAGCCCTTAAGGGCGGTGCCGCATCTGAAGCACTGCGCAACGGCAAAATTGATGCCTTCTTCGTGGTCGCTGGTTATCCCACAGGGTCCCTTGTCGAACTTGCCTCCGCCGCTGACATCAAACTGGTTCCCATTGATGGCGCCGGTGCTGAAGCGTTGGCCGACAAATACGGTTTCTTCTCACTCAGTGATATTCCTGAAGGAACCTATGAAGGCGTAGCTGCAACCCCGACCGTTGCCGTTGGTGCCCAGTGGTACACAAGTGCCAAGGCTGATGATGACCTGATCTACAATATCACCAAAGCGCTGTGGAACGATGAAACCCGCAAATTGCTCGATGTTGGCCATGCCAAAGGCAGAACAATTACCCTTGACACCGCCCTTGCTGGTGTTGGCGTTCCGCTGCACGCAGGTGCCGAACGCTTCTACAAGGAAATCGGGCTTATCGACTAAGTTGGTAATCTGATATCTGAACCCGGGCGCAAAAAGTGCCCGGGTTATCTATTCCGGTGGGGAGAAAACCGTGGCATCTGAAAAATTATCACTTGAAGAACTCGAAGAAATCGAGCGCAAGTACGACCCGGAAATGGCTTTTCGTCCGACCGGCCCCATTATCGCAGCCTTCGTCTCTGCGGCGCTGGTTTCAATGGCGGTTTATCATTTTTACGCTTCCGGCTTCGGGCTTATTCGGGAACTGCTCCACCGTGGAATTTTCCTCAGCTTTGTTTTAGGTTTGGTATTTATTCTTTTTTCCATACGCAAATCTCCCCCCGCTACTTCTTCGCTACCCAGAAAATGGTATCACTTCGATGGTATTGCCATACCTGATTTAATTCTGGCAATAGGCGCAGTAGCGGCCGCGATGTATCTTCCGCTACTCCCCCCCGAAATTGTCGCCGAACGTGTTGGCAACCCGTCAACTTTTGATGTTTTTATGGGCACAGTGTTGCTGGTTTTAACGCTTGAAGCGGCGCGCCGTTCCATCGGACCTACCCTGCCAATAATTGCCATAATGTTTATTCTATTTGCCCTTTTTGGCCCCCTTGCGCCTGGCGCCCTTAAACATGGCGGCACCAGCTGGCTTGGTCTTATCAACCACCTTTATATGACTAATCAGGGCATTTATGGCGTCGCAGTCGGTGTAATGGCGCAATACGTGTTTTTGTTCATCCTCTTCGGCGTCCTGGCCACACGCATCGGTCTTGGGCAATTGTTTATTGATCTGGCTATGCTGCTTGCCGGCCGCTACGCCGGTGGCCCCGCCAAAGTGGCAATTTTTTCCTCCGCCTTCATGGGCACTATTTCAGGTTCCTCAATTGCCAACACGGTTACCACAGGCGCCCTGACAATCCCGGCCATGAAACGCGTTGGTTACCCGCCCCATTTTTCCGCCGCCGTTGAGGCAACTTCCTCCACCGGCGGTCAAATCACCCCCCCTATTCTGGGGGCTGCCGCCTTCATCATGGTGGAATATCTGGAAATTCCTTTACGCGATATTCTGGCCGCAGCTTTGTTCCCTGCCCTGCTGCACTATTTTGGTATTTTTATTATGGTGCACCTGGAAGCCAAAAAACTTGGCCTGCGCGGCATGGCGCCAGACGAGTTGCCAAAGGCAATGGTTGTTATACGCCAGCACTGGCTCTCCATCATCCCGCTGGCCATTCTGGTTTATCTGATTATGAGCGGGCGCACCCCCGATTTTGCCGCCGTTTACGGCATTATCGCCTGCGTTGTTGTCGGGTTTCTTAATCCGGTCAACCGGCTGACTTTCAAAGACCTGTGGAACGCGTTGGCGCTGGGAGCCAAAAATACGCTTGCAGTGGGTGCAGCGGCGGCAGCCGTCGGCATTGTTGTAGGTGTTGTCACCCTGACCGGCGTCGGCTTTCGTCTTGGTTATGTAGTTGTACAAACCGCCACTGATATTGGAACCAGCGTTGCCGCCATCTGGCCGTTTGCCTATTTCAGTGTCACCCAGTGGGCACTGTTCTTCTCACTGGTTCTGATTGCTATCGCCTGTATTCTCATGGGGGCCGGCATCCCCACAACCGCAACTTATATCATTCTGGTGGCAGTTGCTGCGCCCGCACTTGCGGTACTTGGTGTGGAGCCCCTGGTCGCCCACTTCTTTGTTTTCTATTATGGGGTTTTAGCGGATATTACCCCGCCCGTGGCACTGGCCGCCTATGCGGCGGCGGGCATTGCCGGATCAAACCCGTTCAAAACGGGCAACACCGCCTTCCGGCTTGGCATAGCCAAAGCGCTGGTGCCGTTTGTCTTTGTTTATTCACCCGCTCTGCTGCTGGTTGCCGATGGTTTTACCTGGCTCGAATTTTCCATCACCCTTAGCGGCGCCATGATCGGCATCGCCGGCATGGGCATTGCGTTTTCAGGATACCTTGTCGCACCATTGTCCACGCTTGCGCGCTGGTGGGTCGGTCTGGTCTCACTATTATTCATCGCACCGGGCCTGATTACCATGGCAATCGGCTTTTTGCTGATGGCACCGGTTTTGCTATTTCAAATCAGGGATGCAAAAAAGCTGCGCCTCGAAAAGCAATAAAGCTTGCCTGAACCACAGCCCCTACACCGGTAGCCGGAATAAAAACAGGCTTCCACTGACCAGAATTCTCTCTGTCGCTTTGTGTTTAAAAACAAATCATTGCCGTTTACACTGCCGATATGGAAACTTTTCTCTATTTTGCCTATGGCTCAAACATGCTGAGCGAACGCCTGGTGGCGCGGTGCCCCTCCGCAACACCGGTTGGTGTTGCTTACGCCCCCAACCATATGCTTAAGTTTTCAAAGTTGGGCATTGATACTTCGGGCAAGGCAACGCTGGTTTCTCAATCTGATACACACCAATATGGCGTGTTGTTCAAAATCAGCAAAAACGAAATCGGCGCACTTGATGCAGCAGAGAGCGCTGGCACAGGTTACCAGCGCGACAATGCTTTCCCGGTAGTTCAATCTAAAAACAATGCCAATATTTACGTGACAACTTATCTGGCCATCAAGCCCCGGAATAACCTCAAACCATTTGACTGGTATCTTGCCCTGGTTCTAGCCGGCGCAAAACAACATAATCTGCCCGCAAAACAAATATCCGCATTGCAACAGGTATCATACAATACTGACACTAAAACCA
>JAJRRJ010000126.1 GCA_024279575.1 Alphaproteobacteria bacterium
CGGCGTATGGCGTCAATAGCTATGAAAAAACACAAGTGTGCGGTATTTGGCTGGGGCGGCAGGGATCGAACCTGCGAATACTGATACCAAAAACCAGTGCCTTACCACTTGGCGACGCCCCAACTAAAACGGGTTCCTACACTGATTGGGCAGGGCAATCAACACTGTTTTTGCCTCAACAATCCATTGTTATTTAATATGGGTTTCTTTGCTTGATCCAGAATGCCCGCCACCTTATATCTTGGGTGGTTCCTTGGTTCACGGAGTATAGCGCAGTCTGGTAGCGTACCATGTTCGGAACGTGGGGGTCGCAGGTTCAAATCCTGCTACTCCGACCAAAGAACGAAGCCCGGTTTGAGCTAAATAATTACCGTCAGGAAATGCAAGACTATACCGGGGTTTTCTTTTTCGGATTTTTGCCCAAAATTATCATTGCCAGAATTTCATCATCGGTGACATCAGCCACATTCTCAGTACCCACAAGTTTGCCGTTTTTCATCACACTCACCCGGTCACACAATTCCATTACGTCGTGAATATCGTGGGAGATCAAAAAAATCCCGATACCTTCTGATTTAAGCTGATTGATAAGTTCAGCCACCATTTGGGTTTCCTGCGGTCCCAAAGCGGCTGTTGGCTCGTCCATAATGAGAATACGCGCATTAAAATAGACCGCGCGGGCAATGGCCACCGATTGACGCTGCCCCCCCGAAAGAGATGAAACAGGCGCAGAAAACGCTGTGAAATTGGGGTTGAGGCGATGCATGATTTTGCGGGTTTCCGCTTCCATGGCATCGTCGTCCACCATGCCGAACGGTGTCATGATTTCACGGCCTAAAAAGAGATTTGAGGCCGCATCCAGATTGTCCGCAAGCGCCAGGGTCTGGTATATGGTTTCAATATTGTAGCTGCGGGCGTCACGGGGATTGTTGATAGTGGCTTTTTTGCCATTGATGAATATTTCACCCCCATCAGCTTTATAGGCGCCGGACAATACCTTTATCAGCGTCGACTTCCCCGCGCCATTGTGACCCAACAACCCGGCAACCTCGCCAGGATAAAGTTCCACACTCACATGATCTACAGCCTTGATGCCGCCAAAGGAAATATGGATGTCTTTAAGTTCAACAAGGGGAGTTTTCTTGTTCATACGCTATACCCCCGCCCGTTTGCGATAGACAATATCAATCCACACAGCCAAAATCAAAACCGTTCCAACAACAATGGACTGCAAGGGCGCATCCACACCCACCATAGCCATGCCTGATTGCAGGGATTGCATAATTACTGCGCCAAGTACGGCCCCCTGTATCGTGCCAAAACCACCTGAAAGGGCCGTGCCGCCAATTACGGCGGCAGCAATCACCCGCAATTCATCAATCGTACCCAGATCATTACCTACCGACTGCAGGCGCGCAGAGGCGATCACGGCGGCAATGGCGGTTAGTGCACCCATCAGGGCAAAAACCTTTACCGTCAGCATACGGGTATTGATACCGGAGAGATCAGCGGCATCCGGGTTGCCACCTGTGGCAAAAACATAGCGTCCAAAACGGGTGCGGTTGGCGATTATGCTCATCACAACAGCCACCACCAACACGATAACCACCGGGATGGCAATACCGTGGGAAATGAACAATCCTTCGGGTGGAACCTCAAGACCGTTAGCTTCAGCATATCGCTCTGCGGCGCGTTTTGGCAGGGGATAGGAATTCATCAGGTAGACAAATCCCAGGATCAGCGCCACTACAATTCCCCCCATGGAAAACTCTGCCCACTTGGGTTTCACATCAAAGCCATGTTTGATTTTTTTGGCCCTGCTGGCCAGCATTATGGCAACTGCGGCCAGCGTTGCTGCCAACCCCAATGCCCAACTCAGGGTTGCACCAAGCGTGCCGGCGGAACCACCGCCAAGCAGATTAAAGGTTGCATCAAGGGGCGATACCGTTTGTCCGGTGGTCACCCACCAGGCGGCTCCGCGCCATACCAACAATCCACCAAGGGTAACAATAAAGGCGGGGACCGTAAGATATCCGATAATCCATCCCTGAAACGCTCCCACCATGGCCCCAAAGCTGATGCCCACCATCACCGTGATAATCCAGATAGACCAGTGCCCCGACCCCACAAGCGAGGGCAAATAATGCAATTGCAGAGTGCCCATGACCATGCCGATAAAACCCAGCAAAGACCCCACGGACAAGTCGATATGACGCGTAACGATAACAAAAACCATGCCCGTTGCCATTACAGCAACCGAAGCGGTCTGCACCGACAGATTAAACAGATTACGCGGGGTTAAAAATCGCCCCCCGGTGAGAAGATCAAACATCACCCACAGTGCAATCAACGCGCCAATCATACCCAAAAGCCGAACATCAACCCCTAAATTGGTAATGAACTTTCCCAGTTTATTTTTCATAATATGCCGGTTCTTTTCAATAAAACCACCAGTCCAGGAAATTCTGGTATCTGAAGTGGCGCACGCGTTAAATTCTAATTTGGCAAAAAAAATCCCCCCTCGTCAAATTTTGACAAGGGGGGCCTAAGTCATTATTTAGTTACAAGCGGCAACCGCGCCAGTTGCAACACCTGTACAAAGGGCGTCTTTGGTGATCCAGCCCGCATCAAGCACCACACTTAGATCCGCCTGAGTAATTGGCACAGGAGCCAGGAACATTGCATTCATTTCGGTTCCTGCTGGAGATGTCCATTTGCCAGCACCTGCGACCTGATCGCCCATTTCACCACCGGCAAGAGATACGGCGATTTCACCGGCAGCTTTGCCTAATGCACGAGCATCCTTCCACACCGAAACAGTTTGTGTACCAAGAGCTACACGATTAAGCGCCCCGTGATCACCATCCTGTCCTGAAACTGGAATACCTTCCATTCCCTGGGCGGTAAGTGCGGCAACAACGCCGCCTGCTGTGCCATCGTTTGAAGCAACTACGGCATCAACTTTGTTATCCTGAGCCGTCAGAATCTGTTCCATGTTACGCTGCGCGTTCGCAGGCAACCAGCCATCGGTATAGGCTTCTGCAACAATGGTAATATCACCGGCATCAATGGCGACCTGAAGAACTTCCTGCTGGCCACCACGAAGGAAGTCGGCGTTTGGATCGGTTGGCGAGCCTTTGATCATCACATAATTTCCATTGGGCTGGGCTGCAAGCACCGCACGGGCCTGCATACGACCAACTTCAACATTATCAAATGTGAGATAAAAGGCGCGACTGTCTTCAATCAGACGATCATAGGCAATAACCGGAATGCCTTCATCAGAGGCCGCATCAACTGCCGGGCCAACCGCTGAAGCATCCTGCGCCAGAATAATCAGGGCATCTGCACCCGATGCAATCAGGTTTTCAATGTCTGAAAGCTGTTTGGCCGATGAGCTTTGCGCATCCGCAGAAATATATGTTGCGCCCGCAGCCTCAAGCGCCGCCTTAATGGCGGCCTCATCAATTTTCCAGCGTTCCTCCTGGAAATTAGACCAGCTGACGCCTACGGTGATGCCATGGCTGGCGGAAAATGCGGGCGTCGACATGGATGCACTCATTAAGCCGGCTGTGACAAGCGCCGCGGAAAATATTACGAATTTTTTCATGATGTTCCTCCTAGGGGTTTAATCAGGTATCTTCTTCAGGACCCTTCAACGACGAGGCCAAAAGTACAGGTTGCCCTTGTGCTAAATCTTGGTTAACACTATATAATTCACTCGTCAAATTAAATAAGGTTTGTACAACAAACCTGCCAGCCAACCACGCCAAAGAGTACGTTTGCAGACTATGACCAAATCAGGGCATTTAGAGGACACACGAAAATCATCCCGGGGAATTGTGCTTGCAAGCATTCGGGAACTGGCGCGTGTGGCCCGAATTGACATCGCCGAACACACGGGCATTTCCCAAGCCAGTGTCACAGGAATATCGGCTGAACTACTTGAAGCCGGTCTTATTGAAGAGGTGGCGCGCCAGGACAAAAACGGGGATCAAAAGCGGGGGCGCCCACGCGTGGATCTGAAAATTCGCGGGGCGGCCCGGCTGGTAGCCGGGGTAAAGCTGGGGGATAAAAATGCCACTGTGGCTATTTTGGATTTCGAAGGGAACATGGTTGGTGAATTTATGCACGAACTACCCAAAGCAAAAATGTCCTCAGACGAAGTAATTGAGTTTTTGCACCATGTTTTGAATGAAGCTGCAAAAGACAACGCTATCACATTGAACGATCTGTCCGGGGTTGGGTTTGGACTGGCGGGAGTTATCGATGTACCGCGCGGGTTTGTGCACTGGTCTCCTTCATTAACTGAGCGAAACCTGCCATTGCGCGAGTTGTTAGAAACCCATCTCGGATTGCCTGTGTTTTTGGATAATGACGTTAATCTTGTTGCCTTGGCCGAACAATGGTTTGGTCTGGGCAAGGGGGTGTCGGACTTCATCGTAATCACGATTGAAAACGGCGTTGGCATGGGTATCGTTATAAACGGTGAAATCTATCGTGGCACACGGGGATGCGGGGCGGAATTTGGCCATACCAAAGTTCAGTTGGACGGGGCACTATGCCGGTGCGGGCAGCGGGGATGTCTGGAAGCCTATGTAGCGGACTACGCTTTGTTGCGCGAAGCCAACTATACGCAGGATTCTCAGACGTTGATCAACCCCGAACAACAGGTCCAATCCCTGTTCATGCAGGCAAAGGGGGGAGACCAAACCGCCCAGTTAATTTTTAAGCGAGCGGGAAAAATGTTTGCTATGGGCCTGGCCAACGTGGTCAACATTTTTGATCCGGCGTTAATAATCCTATCGGGCGAGCGCATGCAATTTGACTATCTTTACGCCGGAGAAGTGATCGAAAATATGAAAAATTCAGTGGTACAAATTGACGTATCCCCACCCAGAGTACTCATTCATAAATGGGGAGACTTGATGTGGGCAAAGGGGGCCGCCGTTTATGCCATGGAGGGGGTTACCCGGATTGCCCTTGGGGAGTTGGCGAAAAATGCACGCTAAGGAACTGACTATTGCATTGGTGATTTTAAGCACAGCACCGGGTTTGGCCAATCCACAATTCATCAACAAAAGCGAGACACTCGGCATAACCCACCAATATGTGGGTGGATGGGAACACTATGTGGGCGGGGGCGTGGCAACCTTTGATTGCAATGGTGATTTATTTCCAGAACTGTTTGTTGCTGGAGGCGAAAGCCCGGCCATTTTGCTAAAAAATACAACCGAACGGCGCGGGGCTGACCTTAACTATATGGAAGAAACACCAGACAGTTTGGCTTTAACTGGAGTTATCGGGGCCTATCCGCTGGATGTGGATAGTGACGGTATTCAAGATTTGATGGTATTGCGGGTCGGGGAAAACCTGCTTATGCGCGGCGGAACTGATTGTAGTTTTAGCCAGTTTCCGGCTAATCTGGAATTTGACGGCGGGAACAAGTGGACAACGGCTTTTTCTGCAACATGGGAAGCTGGTCAATCCCTCCCCACTCTTGCCATCGGCAATTACGTTGACAGGGAAAACCCCCAAGGTCCCGTTGAAGCGTGTGACAGCAATTTTTTATTCCGCCCGGATGGTGCCCGATATGGGGCACCTCTTCCTCTAGACCCGGGTCTTTGCCCTCTTTCAATGCTGTTTTCAAACTGGAGGGGGGCCGGATATGGACAACAGGACCTTCGCCTCAGCAATGACCGACAGTATTATGTGCGCAATGGATCCGAACAAATGTGGGATATGTCTGAGACAACCCCGCGCTTGCAAACCGAAGAGGACGACAATTGGGTAACATTTTCCATCTGGGGGATGGGCATTGCTAGCCGTGACATTCCGGTTCCTGAGCGCATGTCACCCAAGGACGGCTCACCTGAAATTTTCCTCACCAGCATGGGGGATCAAAAACTTCATACTCAGATGCGCGACACCTATGGCACCGCATATGAGAACGCGGCATTTGAACGCGGTATAAGTGCCCACCGCCCCTATATGGGCGACGATGGGCGCGCCTCCACCGGCTGGCATGCAGCCTTTGGCGACGTGCAAAATGACGGACTGGATGATATTTTTATCGCCAAGGGAAATGTGGAACAAATGCCCTCTAGCGCCATGAAGGACCCAAACAATCTTTTGGTACAGGATGATAATTTTCAATTCCACGAGATGGGCGACATCGCCGGAATCGGGACATTTGAACGCTCCCGCGGGGCGTCGTTCACCGATCTTAATCTGGATGGATTGCTCGATCTGGTGGTTATCAACAGACGCGCGCCAATGGAAATATATCAGAATATCACACAAAATACCGGCAATTGGCTGGAATTATCTCTTATCCAAAACGGGGCCAATACCCATGCTGTTGGGGCGTGGATCAACGTTCGCCAACTGTGTTTTGTAAACACTCTAAACGGCGGACCAAACGGCCATACCAGAGAAATCACAATTGGCGGAGGCCATGCCAGCGGCAAGGCCGGGTTTGAACATTTCGGGTTAGGCGCGCTAGAAGTTGCCTATATACAAGTGGTCTGGCCGGATGGTGCCAAATCAGACTGGCGCCCTGTTCATACGAACCAATTTCTCAACCTAAGGCGGGTCGGAGATGATTTTACAATTGATCTTTCCGGTCAACTGACAGACCAGAGGGCACAGTTTGAGGAACCCCCAATCGCGACTGAGTCGTGCTGATCGGGTCGGTTAAACTGGCGAGAAAAGCAAGCAAGGCGTCAACTTCATCATCGCGTAGCTCCATTGGCATTAGTTCATTGGCCGCTGCAATTGCAGCAAGTTCAGCAGGATCATCAAGTATATTGAAATCCTGCGCCCCGGGGAAATCGGGCAGACTTATATTAGTACGATCATAATTCATCAGGGATGCAACTGGATCAAGGTGATGTCTCACCACCCCTTCCAAAGTCGCATAAGCTCCTGCGTGACCATAGGGTGCACTGAGTTCGATATTGCGCAGGCTGGGGGTGCGAAATTTATAGGCGTCCGCTTCATTACCAGTCACCCGCATACGCCCCAGGTCCATATTATGGGTTTCAAATCTTTCGGCTTTCCCCGGCCCGATCTGCACCATGGCGATAGCATGGAAATCATGATCCGTTTGAAACTGTCCGGCGTGACAGGCCACGCAATTGGCTTTGCCATAAAACAGTTCCATACCCGAAATTTCCTCTTGAGAAAGAGTCTTTTCCCCGCGCAAATACTGATCAAAGGGGGAATTATCCGCCCGCCATTCAAAAGCAATAAAGTCAGCAATTGCATTGGAAATGTCTGTAAACCTTATCTGATTTTGAGCACCGATAACGGCATCAAATAATTTGCGATATTGCGGGATCGCAGCCCCTCGGTTTGCAATCAAATCCCATGCGCCCCCCTCAATGGTCAACTGCCCCAAGCGCACTGCGGTTGATATTTCATTTTCAGAATAATGTCCGGCCATTTCATCAGAAGAAAGTACAGGGAACATAGCCTGAGCTGATAAAACCGAATTAAACCCGATGACCATTTCATCTTCAAGCGGTGACCTAATTCCTGAGGGCCGCGCGTTATCCACTTCAAGCCGCCCATCATGAAACAGGGAAGTAAACTGCGTCGCACCAAGATTAAACAAGGCCGGGGCATTGCGGGCAACCCGGATTTCAGGGATATTATCGGGGTCAATAATTCGCTTTGGTCCCAACCCGATGCCCCCGTCTCCAATGGCCAGCGACACGCCATCAGAGGTGCCAAAATCAGGGTGATGGCAGGTTGCGCAAGATATAGATTTATTACCACTCAATATTGGATCATAAAACAGTAACTGGCCCAGACTGATTGAGCGTTCATCGGCGGGTTGAAACGTTCCATCGGGTGCAGGAAGTGCAACATCGCCAGCCAGCACGCCGCTTAGCAGCGCACCAGCAAACACCAATTGCACAATTATGGATCGCACCATAATAATCACGTTTTTTCCAGTCCCTGAAATCAAAAAAGGGTCACCTTACTAAAAGCGACCCTTTTGGAAATAGCAATTGAAAAGTGTTTTATCTGGATATGAGTTTACCAGCGGCAGGAACCAGCAATGCTGCAATGCCAACCTTTACAAGGTCGCCCAAAACAAAGGGTGCTACACCAACATTAAAGGCAGCTTCAGCGCCAATGAAGGTTGATAAATAGGCAAAGCCCAGCCCCAAAATCAAAGCGGCTCCAACCAGCATTACACCAAACAATTTAATCACAGACTGCCCTGCATCTCTTTGAGCAAACCAACCCGCCAGGCCGGTTGCCACAACAAATCCAACCAGATAACCGGCGGTGGGGCCAACCATATAGGCCAAACCAATGCCGCGTTCAGGAGTTGATGAAAATACGGGCAGGCCAAGCATGCCTTCAACCATATAGAGCAGTATCGCAGCCAGCCCCAGACGGAAGCCAAAGGTTGCGGCAATAACCAGAATAGCCAAAGTTTGTAATGTCATCGGAACGGGGAAAAATGGCACGCTGGTCTTTGCGGAAACCCACAACACAATCGAGCCGGCAAGAGCAAGCATAAAGAAGCCCACCCAGCGCCCAACGCCTTGCTTAGGCAACAAACCTGCCACAAGAGAGTTGGGGGAATTTACAATAGCAGTCGCCATCGGGATGCCTTTCTGTCAACATGTTTGCACAAATAATTTCACTTCCTTTTACTCTGCCAATGCCGGTTATTGCAATGTCTAAAAACAAACCTTCAACAGGCGTCTCCAAGCCCCATTACAATCTGGAGTTTGAACCGCAAACCGGCGCATGTATAAAAGTTGCTTCCGGTATTTCGCGGATTTGCGCGCCCAACAAAGGCCCCTACACATTCACCGGTACCAATACATACCTGCTGGGGGATCAGGAGTTGTTTATCATTGACCCCGGCCCGGACGATAAAAAACATCTGAAAAATCTACTGCAAGGAATTGATGATCGAAAAGTAAAGGCCATTTTACTCACCCACACCCATAAGGACCATTCCGGGTTGGCCAACAAGTTAAAGTCCATAACCGATGCCCCCCTTTGGTTTGAGGGCAGGCACCGCCTTTCCCGCCCAAAATCCCATGGGGAAATCAACCTGTTACACGGGGCATGCGATTGGGATCTTGTGCCGGACAAAACGCTTGAGGACAAAGAGACAATCAGCATTGAGGAGGTGACCCTTGAAGTTTTAGCGACCCCTGGCCACTGCGCCAATCATTTGTGCCTTGGTATCAAAAACTCAGACATCATGTTTTCCGGTGACCATGTTATGGGCTGGAACTCAACTCTTGTTGCTACACCTGACGGGTCCATGAACGACTATTTCAATTCTCTAAAAAGGCTAGAAGACAGTAATTATCGCACCTATTTTCCCGGCCATGGCGCGCCAATCCCCAATCTTGGATCAGCCAAAAACGGCCTTACATATGCCAATGCCCTGCGCGCTCATCGTATGATGCGCAACGAGCAAATCCTTGAAAGTATCAAAACCGGGGCCCGAAGCATTTCGGAAATTGTTGCTAAAATTTACCCTGGTGTCGGACTTAGAATCAGAATGGCAGCCGCCATGACCACACAGGCGCATATTGAATATCTGGCGGAGCAAGAACTGGTTATTGTCAAAAACGGCCTATTAGGTAAAAAAACTTTTTCATTGCCCGATTAAACCGTTTTATTGGGCCTGCTCCAATTCTTCCGACACAAGTATGTCGAGGTCCAACAAAAATGCTTCAATCCTCTTGCCGTTGGTGCCAAGGTCTCCACCCCCGTTAAGAGAGACCGATCGCATATCAACTTTGCTGTCTTGCCCGGCTTTTTCAACCCTGAGTACAACTTCATCCCGCCACCCCATAAACGTCATTGCCAGCGCATTGATTTGACCCGGGCGCTCTCCAACCCCGGGTGCCCGTTGCACCCGAACATCCCACCCGCGTGCCGCCACCATTTTTTCAAGGAGTGCAAAAACCCCGGGCGCTGGCATAGTATAGGTACGCGTTACAACGCCGGGAAAGGCGACTTGAATCTGAACCTGGTCCTCGCGGCTTACCTCAGACAATTCTTCAACTGGCTTTGCCACAAGAAAAAGGGGGGATGCATAGTTCGTTGTGACATCATTGACTATTGGATATTTAGCCCCTGCATAAATACCGTAACCAATCGGGGACAGGCATAAAAGGCCGAAAAAGATGCCAAAGCTTGCTTTGCCCCACCCGTGATCCCCGGTTTGCCAAATCCTGAAATAGGCGGCAATTCCGCAGAAAACGGCCAGCAATGCCATAAGAATTGCCAAACCCAGCAAAATTTCAAATGCTTCACTGGGCAGCATCTGATTACGATGCAAAAGCACAGGCAAAATACTTAAAGGTACAGCAAAGCTTGCGCAACGCCGCGCCCACTTTGCCCATTTTGAGGTGCGTAAAATCACACGCATGGAAGTCTCTCAAACAGGTTCATCGCAATTTCCAGAACAAAATTCTCATATGATTCTCAAAGCCCGCCAATTTAATCACTCGGCCTGCTTTAACTTAACTTTTCTATCTTGTTGGGTCTCTTCAGGGGCACACATTGTACGGATAGCCTCCCATTCTGTTGAAGA
>JAJRRJ010000127.1 GCA_024279575.1 Alphaproteobacteria bacterium
CACGCGTACCCGGGCGCGCATCTACGATAAATCAGGATTTTTACTGCTGGATTCAGCTTCAATATATCTGGCTGGAGAAGTATTGATTCCCTCAACACTTCCCTCCGAAAAGCAACCATTTCCGGTTGAAATATGGGAGCGGTTTTTAACCTGGGTTCCGGGGGACGAGTTCCCGCCCTATATTGAATATTCCGCCAATGAGGGAAAAAGGTACCCCGAAGTGGGGGCGGCGCTTGTAGGGGCACCCACAGATATCGTGCGAGTGGATGCTGAAGGACGGCTGGTTATTTCTGTGGCGGTGCCTGTACAACGCCAAACCGCGACCGTGGGGGCATTATTGTTATCTACCGACCCGGGAGAAATTGACGCAATTGTTGCAACAGAACGTCTTGGTGTATTGCGATTGGCGCTTGGGGCGATCGCAGTGAGCACCATTTTATCATTCTTTCTTGCCGGCACTATTGCCGAACCCATGCGTCGCCTTTCTTCAGCGGCGGAACGGGTACAAAAATCTATGAGCGCGCGTGATGAAATTCCCGACTTTACCGATCGCCCGGATGAAATTGGAGATTTGTCCAGATCGTTACGTGCAATGACAGGGGCATTGTTTGAGCGGATTGAGGCCATTGAAAAATTTGCCGCCGACGTCGCCCACGAACTCAAAAATCCGCTTACTTCCCTTCGAAGTGCGGTGGAAACACTGCCATTGGTCAAAACGGAGGAGGATCGGGATCGTCTTGCAGCAATAATTTTGCATGATGTGCAACGACTTGACCGGTTGATTTCCGATATTTCCAACGCCTCACGCCTTGATGCTGAACTGGCGCGCAATGTTTCACAAATTGTTGATTTGAAAAAGATCAGCGAAGCCATAGTCGCCATGAACGAAGACAAAGCCTCCCAACACGGGGTGCGCATTGTGTTTCAGACTGACGGCAATCCCTCCTATTTGACGCTAGGCCAGGATTCTAGGCTGGCTCAGGTGGTATCAAACCTGATTGACAATGCCATTTCTTTCTCCCCCAAAGGGGGGATAGTTCAGGTGTTCCTGGCTGACAAAGGTAAATCCATCCACCTGACGCTCAAAGATCAGGGGCCGGGGATACATGGCAACCCCGAGCAGATTTTTGAACGGTTTTACACGGACCGCCCGGCGGGGGAGGATTTTGGCAATCACTCCGGCCTTGGTCTGGCTATTTCCAAACAGATAATCGAAGCCCATCAGGGCACAATTATTGGCAAGAACAACGCCACGGGTTTGGGGGCACAATTCAGTGTAATTTTGCCTAAAGCCAATGAAAAGTGAATTAAACATTCACGCTACAGGGCTGTTTTTTGAGGGATGCGGCGTGCTTATTCGCGCAGAATCGGGGGCAGGGAAATCTATTCTGGCACTTGAGTTGCTTGAATTTGCAAAAACGTCTTCATTAGAGGGGCGATTGGTGGGGGATGACCGTTTGAACCTGTTTTGCCGCGCCAACAGGTTATACATGGCGGGGCCTAAAAATCTGCAGGGAAAAATCGAACTTTGTGGCTATGGCATAGTTGAGCGGCCCTTTGTGCAAGACGCTGCGGTGAACCTGGTGGTGGATATTGTTTCAGATTTTTTGCGCATGCCCGAAGAAAAGAAACCACGACATCACTGATGGGCGTACAATTGCCCCGTTGTCCTGTTGCAAAAAGCCACATTATTGGATTAACTCACCAAAGGATGATTGTGGTTGAAACCATTAAAAACCTGCAAGCGAGCTCAATGGAGAAAGACAAATGATCGGAATGGTTCTTGTGACCCATGGCAGGCTTGCGATTGAATTCCATTCAGCACTGGAGCATGTGGTGGGACCGCAGGAGCAATGCGAAACAGTATGCATCGGCCCTGATGATGACATGGAAATCCGGCGCAATGATTTGTTGGTGGCTGTGGAGGCGGCCAATAGCGGAGAGGGGGTTGTCATTCTAACTGATATGTTTGGCGGTACGCCTTCAAACCTTGCAATATCTGTAATGCAAAATCAGAATGTGGAAGTCATCGCAGGGGTAAACCTGCCCATGCTGGTGAAACTTGCGCAGGTACGCAAAGGAAAAAACATGCTTAAAAGTGTTCGAGAGGCTCAGGACGCAGGACGAAAATATATTAATGTAGCCAATGACGTGCTGGGAAACATGTAATTTTTTAGAGTGCGGTATCAATCAATCTGAGAAACCCGGCAACGCAGAAGGCAGCTAACAATGGAATCCGACCTTCCCAATTCCGACTGCTCCAATATTGAACAATTTGTGGCCCAGCGCATGCGCATCTGTAACCAAAAGGGCCTGCATGCCCGGGCCTCGGCCCGATTTGTGCGCACCACAGAACAATTTAATGCCCGGGTCAGCGTAACCAAAGACGGGGTGAGGGTTGGGGGCACCTCGATCATGGGGCTGATGATGTTGGCAGCGGGCCCCGGCTCTTCCATTCTTGTAAAAGCAAGTGGCCCTCAGGCCCGCCAGGTATTGGATGCATTGGCATCACTTGTGGATTGCGGGTTTGACGAAGATGATCAGAGCGGGGAGGATACCCTGCCCAACACGGTTTAAAAATTCTTTCTGTGTGAATTTCCCGGAGGTCAGGGTATTTCCCCCTTTGCATGGTTCAATTTGCGTAGTTTTCCGGTACGGATATAAACCTTTCTTTATATCTCTATTGTTAGTCTGAATTCTGCGGCATATAACAGCTGCAAAACCGGCGCCGGATTTTCCGGCGCGCGCCCTCTTTTTTTTTCCGAAATGTTTGGAGCAAAACTACATGACCGCCACCAAAAATGATTATGCCGTAAAAGACATCTCTCTTGCGGATTTTGGCCGCAAAGAAATTTCAATGGCAGAAATTGAAATGCCGGGACTGATGGCTATTCGCAAAGAATTCCAGGCCAGCAAACCCCTCAAGGGAGCCCGTATTGCAGGTTCGCTTCATATGACAATTCAAACGGCAGTGTTGATTGAAACACTGGTTGCGCTGGGAGCTGATGTGCGTTGGGCATCGTGCAATATTTACTCAACTCAGGACCATGCTGCAGCGGCAATTGCGGCTGCCGGTATTCCTGTTTTTGCCCATAAAGGTGAGACACTTGCCGAATATTGGAATTTTGCCGACCAGATCCTTGACTGGGGGAACGGGGAAACTGCAAACCTGATCCTTGATGATGGGGGCGATGCCACAATGCTGGTGTTAAATGGCGCCAAGGCTGAAACCGACCCTTCAATTCTGGAGCACCCAAAAAGCGAAGAAGAAGAATATTTTGCAGCTCAGGTTAAAAAGCGTCTCGCCGCCGAGCCGGGCTTTTACTCAAAATGCCGGGCCAACATCCTGGGTGTTTCCGAAGAAACGACAACCGGGGTGATGCGTCTTTATCAACTGCATGAAAAAGGCGATCTACCGTTCCCTGCAATCAATGTGAATGACAGCGTTACCAAGTCAAAATTTGACAACAAGTATGGGTGTCGCGAAAGTCTGGTGGATGCCATTCGACGCGGGACCGACGTGATGATGGCAGGTAAGGTGGCAATTGTCTGTGGGTATGGGGATGTGGGTAAAGGTTCCGCCCAATCACTTTCAGGGGCCGGCGCACGGGTGCTGGTGACTGAAATTGATCCTATTTGCGCGCTTCAGGCAGCCATGGACGGTTATGAGGTTGTTACCCTTGAGGATGCGGCACACCGGGCTGACATTGTTGTTACCTGTACTGGCAACAAAGATATTCTAACCGTTGATGACATGCGCAAGCTCAAAGACATGGCCATTGTTTGTAATATTGGACACTTTGACAATGAAATTCAGGTGGCCGAGTTACAAAATTTCAAATGGACCAATGTAAAACCACAGGTGGATATTGTTGAGTTTTCCCCTGAAAGCCGGATTATCCTTTTGTCTGAAGGGCGCTTGGTCAACCTAGGCAACGCTACCGGCCACCCCTCTTTTGTGATGAGCGCTTCCTTTGCCAACCAGACACTGGCCCAAATCGACCTTTGGACAAAGTCAGATGACTATGAAATTGGCGTACATGTTTTGCCCAAACACCTGGACGAGAAAGTTGCTGAACTTCACCTGGAAAAACTTGGGGTCAAGTTAACAAAACTCTCCCAAGAGCAGGCCGACTATATTGGCGTGTCTCCCGATGGTCCTTTCAAGCCGGAACAATATCGCTACTAGCGATTGGATTTCATAACCTTAGAAAACCCCCGGTAAAAAAGCCCCGGGGGTTTTTTGTAACTGCCTCATAAGCAAATCAGGGAACGAAACAGGACCAATTGGTTAATTTTTACTAAATCAACCCCAAAATAATAAAATGATATTCCAGATGAGACCTTTTCGCCCTTCAACCGGATTCCCTGGAGCGCTAATGTAAAGTGATTCGAGACGGGGGAATCGTATAAACCAGTACCCAATTGCGGTCTCGTTGGCACAATCCAATTTGAGGCGGACTGATGAATTCAGGCAGGCTTTTTTCGTTAAAGCGCATTGTCGCTTACATGGGCGCATTGCCTGTTGTGGGCACTCCAATTTCTGTTTTCTCACAATCCAATTCGGAAATTGTGATCAATACCGGTATGGTAATGGATAGTGCACCACTCATTGTTGGTGGCGGGGCGCTGGCTTTTGGTATTGTCACCGTTATGTGGCTACTCCGTGCCAAAAAATCCAGCGCCGACACGCAACACAAAAGCCAACACCAGGTCGCGCAATTACGTGCGGATCTTGATGAATATCAGGCTGTTTTGGCGTGTATGCCGGAAGTGACCATCTTATGGCAACAGGCGACCAACCCGCAGATGTTCGGGAAGCCGGAAATTTTGGGTGCCTATAATATGGGGCTGGTTGAGTTGCTCAACTATGATGGCTGGCTTGTGTCCACTGATGCAACAAAGCTGGCGACAGGTATCAAGCACTTGCATTTAAGCGGGCAGGAATTTTCTATTTCTATTCGCACGAAAACGGGACAGTTAATCCGCGCTCTGGGGCGCGCGGCGGGCGATGCGACGGTTGTGCGCCTGCGCAGCGCAACAGCTCGACCCCCGCAAAGTGCCCTATCACAAGAGAGGTTTTATGAAGAACCCAGTGAGCTATCCTTAACCAGAGGGGGCCTGCAAAAACCACTGCAAGACGCCAGTGTTATTTTATCTTTGTTGAGGGAGCCGGCGTGGCTACGCAACTCAACGGGGGAAGTGATTTATGCCAACGAAGCCTATCTTGCGCTCTGCCGCAAACTCAATATTGAGAGTGAAAATGATACATTGCCGGAAATTTTTTCCAGCAGTCAGGTACAACAACAACTATCCAGTATAAAAAATGCCAATGGCAACAGCGCAGACATGATTTCAAACTTAAACCCCAATTTGTCGGACGATGTCGAACTGAAAATGTCTGGTATTGATGGCGGCAGTATCAGCATTCTTGCTCCACGGTATCACACCTCAACTCAAAACCTGGCGCAGGGATCTGACACACCGGTTTCACCATTTTCAGATTTAACTCAGGTCATAGATGCCATGGCCAATCCAATTGCTGTTTTTGATAGTCAGGCCCGGCTTACTCAATTTAATTCCGCCTATGTGGACTTGTTTTCATTTGAAAAGAACTGGTTGACTGTGGGATTAAACGAACGCGAAATTATCGACTATTTACGCCGCCATGATCTTTTGCCGGCAGTCTCGGACTATCGCAGTTGGCGGACTGCGCATCTTGCATCCTATGAACTGGACCAGCCGCGTCATCAAAGCTGGCACCTCAGGGACGGGCGAACACTCGAAGTTGTTGCTACCCCTGATAACAAAACACAGGGCGTTATTTATACATTTAATGATGTCACCGAGCAGCTCAGACTGCAAAGCTCCAACAAAGCAATGCTTAATGTGCAAAGTGAAACCCTGAACGCCTTGAGCGAGGGGGTTGCGGTTTTTGGAACCAACGGGCGCTTGCGCCTGCACAATCCCAGACTATCCCAGATATGGAAGCTTCCCATGAATGAATTGGGGCAAAACCCCCATATTGACAGGATTGCCGCAGCATGCGGGAAATCTGTTCCTGAGGACGGTGAAGAAATCTGGCAAAAGCTCAAACTCAGTGTTATTGATCTGGACCCTGGTCGCCATGACAAAAGGGGGCGCATCAAACGCGCGGACGGCACGCTGATCGACTATACGATTGTCCGTCTTGGAGATAGCCAGACGATGCTCACATTCGTTGATGTCACCCAAAGCGCGAACTATGAAAACGTGCTCAAAGAGCGGAATGACGCGCTGGTGACTGCGGACCGGCTCAAGGATGCATTCGTGCAAAATGTTTCCTACGAATTGCGCTCACCACTTACCTCAATCATTGGCTTTGCAGATTTGTTAGCTTCTGATGATATTGGTCCGCTTACCGATAAACAGCGCTCCTACACAGATTATATTCGCAGTTCCAGCGCCACTTTGGGCGTTCTGATAGATAATATCCTTGACCTCACCAATGTTGATGCTGGTATTGCCCAACTTGACCTGAACGAACAAAATATTGCACAACTGATTGAAAGTGCCAAAGCCGGATTTTCAGCAACGCTTGTTAAATCCGATGGGGCCGCTCCGCTCAATCTGGTGGTTTCACTCCCCGATCCCCAACCAAGATTTATTGCAGACGGTGCTCGAGTGGTACAAATTTTGTATAACCTTCTTTCCAATGCAGCAAAATTTTCTGAGCCGGGGGCGGCAATATATCTGGATGTTGAAGCCAATGAAGAATGGGTTCGTTTTATCCTGCGCGATCAGGGAGTAGGCATTCCCCAGGAATTGCAGGATGCAATTTCAAATTCAAATCGTGAGCAGTCTTTGAAGGGGCTGCAACGGGGTGCAGGCATTGGGTTGCTGATTGTCAAAGCCTTTGTTGAACTTCATCATGGCACTTTGAGCATGCAACCTTCCGGCCAGGGGGGAAGCCAGATTGTCGTCACTTTACCCACGGATGCATCTGAACTGATTGAGCGCTCGGTTTGATTAAAAAAACACCAAATACCCTTGAATTTTTGGCAAAAAATCTGACTGAAACAGAGAGGTTTGGTAAAGTTCTTGCGCGACATCTTAATCCGGGAGATGTCGTCTTTCTGAATGGAAATCTGGGGGCAGGCAAAAGCATTTTGGCACGCGCTACAATCCGATCTGTGCTTGATCAGCCAAAATTGAATGTTCCATCGCCAACTTTTCTGCTTGCGCTTCCATATGAAAATGAGCAATGGAAAATTTTGCATGCGGACCTCTATCGCATAAAAAATCCAGAAGAAATTGACGAGCTGGGGCTGTTTGAAGACACTCAAACGCTGGTCATTATCGAATGGCCGGAAAAAGCCAAAACCCTTTTGCCGCACCCAACATTGAATATCTCCTTAAACTTTTCTTCAAATGCCAAGGAACGCGTTCTACGCATTACATCTGCGCAAGGCTCCGTTACATTTTCTTCTTTGGCTACTGATGAGATATTTTCACAACGGGATCAGCTTTCCTAACCCTGCGAACTGTGCCAACCTGCAATGGAACAGGAGCTGCGAACCGTTGATGAATTCCAAAAAAAACCGCTCCCCTCGCATATATTCAATTGCA
Organism: Alphaproteobacteria bacterium; assembly: GCA_024279575.1. GTDB lineage: Bacteria > Pseudomonadota > Alphaproteobacteria > Rhizobiales > Devosiaceae > DROE01. The sequence goes on from JAJRRJ010000127.1 coordinate 7,609, forward strand.
CCCCATGCCCCGTTTCTCACCCATCTGGTTGAAGGAATTCTGGAGGGGCCGCTGTTGGGAAACTGGCCACGCAACACCCCCTTCTGGCTGGCGGACGTTACCATTGTTCTACCTACGCAAAGGGCGCGCCACGCACTATCCGCCGCGTTTGCCAAGGCGCTTGGGGGCGGCGCACTATTACCCGATATTCAAACACTTAACTTGGATGAGGGGGATGGAAAACACTTCTTGGACCGTGCCCCCGGGCTTGAGTTGCCAAAATCCATTTCGCCCATGGATCGACAATTCTGGCTTAGTCACCTGATTGAAAAATGGGCAAGGCAAAACGAAAAGGCCCAACAAAACGCCCAAGGGGAACATACACTAATTGATACCCAGCCAGCGCGCATTCTTGCCCTGGCAGAGTCCCTTGGGTCGCTGATTGACGAGCTTGAAATCGAGGGCGTTAAAGCTGAGGCCTTGCGGCTTGTCCCGAAAAAGGGACTGGACCCGATGCGAGCTGCTGATTTGGCTGAAAACTTTTCTCAAAATCTGCACTTTCTGGAAATTGCCCTTTCAGCATGGCCCCTTATTCTGGAAGAACTTAAACTGGTTGATATTAGCAGATTGAATAATCTTAAAGTGGCCCGTAAAATATCATCTCTTGCTACCAGATATGGCGAGCGCCCGGTTATTGTTGCGGGGTCAACCGGATCAGTTCCCTCAACGGGCAGGCTACTCAAGGCCATTGCCGGCCTGCCCCGTGGATGTCTGGTTTTGCCGGGGCTTGATACCGGGTTAAGCGCCGGGGCATTTGAGGATCTTTTGCACCTGGAAAATGATCCCCACGGGCATCCTCAATACGGGTTGGCACAATTGCTACACCGATTAGGAAAAGCCCCTGCTGACGTTGTAGAATTGGCACCGGCAGCAACACACCAACGAACACAGATTGTGCGCCATAGTCTGGCTCTGAGTAAAGACACTGCCCACTGGAGCCAAATTCGCGCCGGATTTTCCCCGGAGGAAATTAAAGGGGCGACACAGGAAATCAGCATCGTAAGTGCACGCAATGAGCGTGAACAGTCCCTCGCCATCGCGTTGGCGGCACAGGACAGCTTGCGCAGAGGTAAAAGCGTGGGGATTATTACCCCTGACCGAAATTTTGCCCGGCGAATTACGGTTGATTTGAAACGTTTCAATATTGTGGTGGATGACAGCGCCGGCACGCCCCTTTTCCATACACCGGCTGGCCGCCTGGTCCGACAAATTCTCAATGCCGCATTAAATGAATTTGCACCCGTTGACCTGATGGCACTTTTGCGAAACCAGCACATATTGTTAGAGGGCAAAAAAGATCAAAAGGCCGATACAATTCATACCCTTGAATATGGAGCGTTGCGGGGGCAACGCCCTTTGCCGGGAATATCGGGCCTTGTTCAAATACTTGAAAAGAACCTTGATGGCTCCCTTGAATATCCCGCCCACCGCCTAACGCAGGCAGAGGGGAAACGGGTTGCTCAATTATTGAGAGAACTGGAGGAGGCATTTAAACCGCTTATTTCTCTTTTACAGGGAGAAGCGTTTTTCGCCCGTGACCTTGGGGCTGTTTTACAACAGGTGCTTTTTGCACTTTTTACCAAACCCGCCAATTTGGTTGAAGGGCTGGGCGGGCTTACCCAGTTTGAAAGTTGGGTCAATGATCTGCAGAGCGCCAGACAGCCGGGTCCAGCGCTGCGCGCAAGCGACGCGCAATCCATTTTGCAAACGCTAATGGGAGGTGTTTCGGTGCGCGCCCGTGTTCCGGCCCGTACCGATATTTCCATCTGGGGACGACTTGAAGCGCGGATGCAAAGTGCTGACCTGATGATTTTATGCACACTGAATGAGGGGGTATGGCCCGAAGTTGCCGACCCCGGCCCCTGGCTTTCGCGCGGCATGCGGCTTCACGCCGGGCTTGAGCCGCCTGAACGCCAGCATGGGCTGGCAGCCCATGATTTTGAGCTGGCTATTTCCCATACAAATATAGTGCTTGCCTGTTCAGACAGGATTGGAACCAGCCCCGCACTTCCCTCAAGGCTGCTCGAGAGGTTTAAGGCTTTTTGTGGTGAAACTGCCAGCAAAAATATGATTACGAGGGGCGAAATCTGGCTTCAGGGCGCGCGCAAACTGGACAAAAGTGAAACACTTTTTCCTGGAAAACGTCCAGACCCGCGCCCAAAGGCAAGCCTAAGGCCCCGCGCACTATCCATAACTGAAATAGAACTTCTTATTCGAAGTCCGTTTGATCTTTACGCCAAGCACGTTCTCAAACTAAGAAAAACTGACCCTTTGGGTGAGGATATCGGGTATCGGGAACGTGGCACACTTGTGCATGAAGTGTTTGCCCAATTCGTGCGCGCCGGCCATGACCCGATGGACCAGAATGCCCACAAAAACCTGATGGATATTGCCGAGAAGGTTTTTGCCGGTATGCACGGGCAGGCAGAACAACGTGATATCTGGCTCAAACGCCTGGAAAAGTCAGCCCACGGCTTTCTTGAATATGAGCGCGCGCGAAATGGCAGAATTGCCACCCGCTATGCCGAGCAAAAAATGCACTGGGATTTTCAAATTGAGGGGCAGGATTTTTCCCTGCACGGCAAGGCGGATCGCATTGATGTACGCCATGATGGCAAACTGGAAATTATTGATTACAAAACCGGCACGCCTCCAGAGGGCAAACAAATGAAAGATTTTTTAGCTCCCCAATTACTTGTGGAGGCGGCAATTGCCAATGCCTGCGGTTTTGAAAGTCACCCGCGCGCTGCAACCCAAACCCTTGAATATATCAAGATCGGGGCCGGGCCTGAAGCGTTTGAACCCCTTGAGTTTCAATACCCCAGCCAAATGGATGTAATGCAGGCTGCTGATAGAATCATGAACAATATTAATGCTCAGATCAGCGCATTTTTGCTCAATGACAATCTGGCAATGATGCCACGCCTTATGCCAAAAAAATCAAATTTTGTTGGACCGTATGATCATCTGGCGCGAACCGCGGAATGGACCCAGATCGAGGGGGATGAGGAATAATGCCCAAACCCTTTGAGGTTAGACCCACAGCAGATACTGTTAAAAACCAACGCCTTGCCGGGGATCCACAACATTCTGTCTGGGTATCGGCCAATGCGGGATCCGGCAACACCCATATTCTTACCCAAAGGGTGCTGCGCCTGATGCTCAGCGGCGTTGCGCCCGAAAATATTCTTTGTCTGACCTACACTAAAGCAGCGGCGGCAGAAATGAAAAGCCGGGTGTCCGCTGAGTTGGGCAAATGGGCGGTGTTGGAAGAAGACGCTTTATTCAAAACTCTGGCGCATCTGACCAATGCCCGCGCGTC
>JAJRRJ010000128.1 GCA_024279575.1 Alphaproteobacteria bacterium
AACTATCGTAAATCGCCGCCAACACCAGATGATGCAGATCCAGAACAAACACCAGCGTAATGCCAAGCAACGTTAAAAAGTTGCCAATCATCGCCCCTTGGACACCCGGCTGAGAGGGGTCATTTGCCATGGCCATGCTCAGTCCGGCCTGAAAAGCAATAATCGCACCGGCGGTTTGTGTCGCCATTACTATTATGCGGGCAATGCCCCCAAGAATCAGTCCCACAGCAACCTCCCGCAAGACCATAATTCCCATAGAGGTCAGGTTGGTGGGAAGTGGGGGCAGTTTATCCGCCACCAGGGGATAAATAACCATAGTAAACACCAAAGCAAAACCCAGTCTTATCCGCGAAGGAATAGCGTTCTCGCCAAAAGCAGGTGCCAGCATCAGCATCGTTCCAACCCGGCTGAATACCAGCAGATAAAAGAACGCGGTTTGGGGAAGCCAGTCAATGGAAAGGGTCATGGATTTATGCCCCTATCCGCTTGCTACAATCAATTGCGCCATTCGTTGCATATATTGCCCAAGAGTCGCCCCCATAAATGGCAGCGCAAGCATCAGGACGAAAAAAATCGCAATAATTTTTGGCACAAACACTAAAGTCATTTCCTGAATTTGTGTCAGTGCCTGAAACAAAGCAATCACCAACCCCACGACCAGACCGGCAATCATCATTGGAGCGGAAATCAGGATAAGAATCCACAATCCTTCGCGTGCCACATCCAGAACCAGTGCATCATTCATTTAACTCTGCCCCTGATGCCGTCGTAAAACTTTAGATCGGCATCCGCATTATTTCCTCGTAAGCGGAAATCACCCGATCCCGCACCGTAACCATGGTTTCAACCGCCAGTTCGGTTTCTGCGATTGCGGTGACAACATCCACCACATTCCCGTTTCCATTGACCATATCCATTGAAATCTGATCGGCCCGGTTTCCACTATCAACCACACCTTGAACTGATTCTGCCAGCATTGAGGAAAAATCTGACTTACCAGCTCCCTCGACCCCCGAAGTTATCCCCCCGCCAGCGCTATCCTGCAAAAGGCGGGCAGCATCCCCATAGGCAGTTGCCGCTGCGGAAATTGGTGTACTCATCTTATATTATCCTTATTTAAGCTTCAGCGACAAAATCAGCCGCGCAAAATATCCAGTGTCTGGCCAAACATACTGCGCGACGAGCGCACCACATTCAGGTTTGCCTCATAGGTGCGTTGTGCTTCGCGCATATCCGCCAACTCAATCAATGAACTCACGTTGGGATAATTTACAAATCCCGCCTCGTTGGCCGCCGGGTGGCCTGGCTCATAACGCTTGTCAAACTCGGACTGGTCCAACACCATGCGCCCAACCTTCACATTATAGGCATCCATTTCCCGATCAAAAACCGCAGAAAATGTTGGAATACGCCGCCGATAAGGCTCCTCATCTGGAGATTTTGCAGCGGAATCCGCATTCGCCAGGTTTTCAGCAATAACCCGCATTCGTGCTGACTGAGCGTGCAACCCCCCTGCTGCAATCTGCAATGATGTCGAAAAATCACCCATTAAATTTCACCTGTTTCAATTTCAAAAATACCACTCAGGAACGCCCGATCGCTGTTCGAATAAGCTTTAAGGAACGCGTATAAAGAGACGTTGCGGCCTGATAGTCCATCTGATTGGCCGACACCTTCATCATCTCGTCTTCAAGAACCACACCATTTCCCTCAGGGGTAACTTCAAAACTGTTCAATTCACGCGCCCCAAAGTGCTTGTTGCCACCGGTAGTGATTGCAAAATGCTTCGCGTTGGTTGTTGCAGTCACCACCGACCGGGCCGAAGATTTGGAAACCATGCCTTCAAAATTATACTTTTCAAGGTCCCGCCCCCGGTACCCCGGCGTTTCGGCATTGGCAACGTTCTCAGCCAACATTTTCTGGCGCGCCTGATGCCAGTTCATCTTGCCCTTTAACGCTGCAAAAATAGGTAGATCGGTTATTCCCATGACAGACTCACTTGAGTTTCATCTAGGCAGATTTTGCCCACCTCATGGTTAACAGTGCGTTAATTTTCACGCGTCTTTATGTATTTTAGGCATCGCATTTGAAAATAATTAGGCTAAGCTAGGCGAATTCTGCCGTTTTGTTCGCAAAATGGGAGGGCTTGTAAAAATTGCGTAAGAGGTGAGTAACGTGGGTTCTTTTATAACTGGTATTTTTGGTGGCGAGACAAATATTTGGACTCTCGCATTTGCTCTGCTTATCGTCCTTATTCTGATTGTCGCGACTGTTTGGTTACTCAAGGTACTGGCCAACGCTTCGGGTAATATCGCCCGGGGGCGTCAAAGGCGACTGTCGGTGGTTGAAACAATTGGCATCGATAACAAGCGTAATCTGGTGCGTGTGCGCCGTGATGACGTTGAGCACCTCATTATCATTTCCACCAACAGTGAAACGGTAGTGGAATCAGGTATTTATGATGGGGGCATGGCGAGGAAAAAACCCGCCCCCTCCAAACCCAAAGAAGAGCCCCTTCCAAACCCACTTGCTGAAACAAGCATCGTTACGGCCGCTGTTTCAAACATAAAAACGTCATCAACCACCCCAAAGCGCACCCCTCAAACAGCAACCAGATCCGCCCGTGAGCGCTTTGGGTTATCACGCCTGTTGCGCCGAACCTCAAAGCAAAATAGTGAACAAGGGGGTGAAAAACTCACCAGCATACCCGAGCAGAAAACGATAAAACCTGTTCCTGTCGTTGAAATAGAAAGCGGTGAAACATCCCTTACCCCAAAGCCGGAAATTACCTCAGATGATACGGTGAAAGTGGACACTGGCCCAAAAGACAGCTCCCAAAAACCCGGTTCATCCATCAAACACACCAGCCTGCTTATGCCTATCAGCCAACTGGTGGGAACAGACATCAAGACACAAAAATCAGCAAACGAAGATAATAACAAGCCCTCAGACACCGACTCAGCTAAGAATGAAGATCAACAGATTGACTCCAAGGCAATGGAGACAATTGAAGAAGGGGCAAAATCCGGCGATGAAACAGTCGAAGTCAAAGAAAATGATGACGACCAAAAGTCAGACAAAAAGGGCGACTAGCCAGCATTTTTTGCTGGCCGCCTTCGCTCTGATTCTTGCCGGATTTACTATTTATCTGGTTTTGCCCTCAGGCGTCATGGCACAGGATATTTCCATCGACTTTGGCGACGATGCCACCCTGACGGAACGTGCTGTTCAACTAATCGGCCTGATAACAATTCTGGCGCTGGCCCCTTCTATTCTGGTAATGGTCACCAGTTTTACCCGTATTGTTGTTATCCTGTCGCTTTTGCGCACCGCCATTGGCCTGCAAACAGCCCCCCCAAACACGGTTATGATTTCCCTTGCCCTGTTCCTGACAGCCTTCGTCATGGGGCCAACTTTGCAACAAAGCTACGACGAAGGCATTGCCCCGCTTCTGGAGGGGCGTATCGAATTTCAGGAGGCCTTCGACAAGGGCTCAGCGCCAATTCATAAGTTCATGCGCGCCAACGTCCGGGACAAGGATATTCAGTTGTTTGTTGATTTATCTGAACAGGAGCCGCCAGAAACCATAGAAGAGCTTTCAATCACAATTCTGGTCCCCGCATTTATGATTTCAGAACTGCGCAGGGCATTTGAAATTGGATTTCTGCTTTTTCTACCCTTCATCATCATAGATATGGTTGTCGCATCAGTTTTGATGGCGATGGGCATGATGATGTTGCCACCAGTGGTGATTTCTCTGCCGTTCAAACTGATTTTCTTTGTACTCGTGGATGGCTGGCACCTTGTTGCGGGCTCAATAGTGCGAAGTTTTGTCAGCGTCTAAAAGTTCAACGCGATAGCTGGGTCAAAACTCTCTGGTAACTGAAAACCAATGCCGGAACTAAACACCTAGCTTCGCTCCACCCCGGCCTTGGGTGCAAGAGAGCCGTCAGCCCCATATGTGAGGCGATACGAATTGAGAAAGGCTGAAAGCCCGTCTATTGCCGCAATTTTTGAAGCAACGCTTCTAAAGTCCACGCTGGTTTGAACAACTGTCCCGGTCACATAATCAAACATTGGCCACTCCGGGGAATTTGCCAGGCGCTCGGAAAACCGGCTGCGCATCCGCGCCAATCCCAATTCATCTCCGCCAAGTACATACCCCACAGCCGCCTTGATAACGTTCATTCGGGCAGGTAGCGAAAGTGCCGCATTGTTATCGCCCCTTGAATATATCAATTCAATTTGTTCGGCCGCCTTTAAGTAGTTTTCACCCTGCCAATACGCATCGATGCGCAACAAGTCCACATCTCGCCCCTCAAGATTTGCCATAACATCCAACGCCAGATTCATCCGCCCCTCATCAATCAACGCGCGTCCCTCAAGCAGTCTGCGCTGGCGTTCCAACGATGGTGGCAGGTTGGCCAGGGCTGAAACATTAAGCGCCTTAAGCGCCAAAGCTGGTTTGCGGTCGGCAATATAAATAACCGCCAGATCAGCAGCGATTTGCGAACGGGCGGCCCCCTCCAAACGCACATCTACCTGATATTCAAGCAACTCTGCGGCCTGAGAAAGCAAATCCACCCGGATCAAACGGCGCGCCAGATTGCGGATCATCTCGTCCCCCCGCGCGCCTGAAGGGGTCAAATATCGAAAATCGTAATAAAGAGAAAGCGCCTCTACATTTCCCAAAGAATCAGCAGCTCCGTTGATAAACAAATCCGCAAATTCCCGCTGCGCTCTATTAGCCAGATCCAGAATTGCGCTATCATCCATTTTTGTTTCCGAGGCTTCCCTGACGGTCGAAAATCCATCACGATAATGCTTGGATTCAAACTGCAACTCAGCCAGTAACTCCAACATTTTTGCTTCAATAACTCCCCCGCGCCACACGATGGATTCCCGCGAAAGCGTCTGGATTGCCTTTTGCTCATCCAGGCGCCCCATTTTTTGCAATAACAAAATGGTTCTATAGATGGCCTCAGCACGAGTTGGTCTGACATCTTGTGAAATTACTGCGCCATAGGTGTCCAGCGCCTCATCATAACGCAACGAAAATTCATCCAGACGCGCCTCAAACAAACCAAACTGGCTTTTTTCGGCACTGGTGAACTTTTCCCCATGCACTTCACGCATTAAACGCAGAGCCATTTCTTTGTCGCGCGTTTCAATTGCCGCTTCAATGCCAGCAAGAAAGAACTTGTTTTGTAACCAAACGGGATAGGAGCTGGCAATAATTTCAGACGCCAGAACATCAATCCGCGCGCCCACATAGTCCCGCGCCTGCACGCGTGCGATGGCCCGCCACATCAAATTATCAATAGACTGAGAAAGCTTGCCATACTTGAACATCTCCAAGGCATCCGAGGGGCGGTAAGCCAGAACGCTGGCCGCCGCCTTTGCAGCAATAGCTTCAGGCAACAGTTCTTCAACTTTGTTTTCCTGAATTAGCAGGTCCAACACACCAATTGCTTCAAGGCCCAGCTGATTTGCCAACAAAACATAGGCAAGATTCATCCGGGAATTTTCTTTCTCACGTCCAACACTGTCCGCAGTGTGCGCCAACAATTCTTCACGCCTGCGTAATAAATCGATCGGGTTTTCAAGCACCAGCCCTTCAAGATCAACAAACCCCTCCCGTTGGGCCAGCAACTCATTGGTGTTCACGTCTCGAATGTCATTTAATGAAGAAACAATCAGCCCGTCTTCAGACCCCAGAACAATTTCTCTGGCCCCAAGCGTGATGTTCAGCCCCTCATAGGCGGGGGCAATTACCAACCCGTGGATTGAACTGAGCGCATCAAAATCTACAAACCTCAAACGCCTGACAATCCCGTGCGCGGGCGGATACACCGTAACCACTTCCAAAATATCACCAATTTCAGGATCCCGCAATTCATGCACCCGCACCGGTCTTTCCACATCCGCCACAATTTCAAACCGGCCCTGCTCATCCTGGCGCCTGTCCAACCGAATAGGCTCGGTCGGAGCCATCAGGGCATCCCCCAGGGAAAGCACCCAACTGGGCCCCTGTGACCCCAGCGACACCAGTCGTCGGGAAGTCATTTTCATGCGTACAATCTGTGTGTCCCCAGCAGAAATTGTCGCAAAATCATCACTGATTGAGCTAAGCAACCCCTGATCATCCGGCGCGTTTATTATTGTTGTACTGTCCAGCACCAGCCACAAATAATCCCCACGCTCAAAAACCGCAGCCGGGGTTTCTTTCACAAACGGAAAGGCAATTCGAATCGTGGAGCCTATTTTTGTTATTTCTGGCGTAAGTTCAATTTGATCGGTTACAGGAACAGCTGCAGGCCCCTCCTGCAAAGCCTCAACTTGTGCTGCATTTTGCTGTAATTCAGCTTCTCGCTCCGCCTGTTCTATCTGTGCTGCCAATAACAGGTCTTCAGCGCTAAGTGTCTCCAAAACCGGATTGATTAAATCGATATCAAGCACAAACTGTCGCTTGGAATTTTCAAAAAACCGGGGGGTTACCCCCTCTTCCAGATAAAACTCAACAAGATTACTTGCCCTCAAACGCGAACTCTTCACTTCCACAATTTCCGGTGGCATATCGCTGACAAGTTGATAAAAATCCAAATCAACAGGCCAGTCAAATTCCAGACGAATGACGTCACCCTCTTGGGAAAAAATGGCTGTGGTATCTTCCGACCAGTCAAACAAAATCCGCATGAAAGTGGGGTGGCGCCCCACACTAATTTCAGCGGTGGGGTTATTCACACGGGCAAATTCAATGCGTTGTTCCAGTTCAGCAATCTCTGCTGCATCCTGAGCCCTCTTGCTCAGTTCAGCGACAACTTCAGCCGGTAGCCCAGGTGCCAGCCCCTGCCAGTCCATAGGCAGAAAATCCAGATAGAGTTGTTCCCCCGCTTCCAGCCGGTTGACCCGCACTTCCCCTTTTAGTCCGAAACGAATGCCCATTTTATCCGGGTCCACCCGCGAAATGGAAATGAAGTCGGGTATTGCGCCATTTATGTCAGGCAACATCACATCAAGCGGGCTGTCAAACTCGATAGCCAAAACCCCGTTTTCTGAGGTTAGTTCGTAATTAGGCAAGTCCAGGCGATTTGAAAAAGTCAGTATTACCCGACCAAAACCATCCTGTTGCATTGCGGAAACTTCAGTTTTTTCCTGCGCAAACCCGGCAAAAGGAAACAACAGGAACGAAAAAATCAAGGCAAGAAAACAACGCCTTGCAAGCTCAATTGATTTCATCCCGTAAAGTCGCATAATTTCCGCCGCACTATTCAAAATGCGGGGAACAGCACCACCACATTCACTTCTTTCAACAACGCCCTTTTCCCCGACAAACAACCCGCTCAGGGATTTTGAGCATTTCATGTCAAACAAATTAGAAGAAACCGCTTAATTTCCCCTAAATATCAATTCAGCAATCCCGACCAGCTCCACTTCAATTGAAGGTATGTAGGTTTTAAAAAGTTTTTACTGACTATTGGCCAACAATCTGAGGCAATTGATCATCAGAACCCATGGCCGGGTTGTTCGCCAAATCAAGGGTCTCAGGAACCATTTGTGCGGTGGCAATACGAATTGTCAGCTCTTGTGCCCGTTCAGTGGTCATATCTGCCAGAATTGGCGACATTTTACGCGGGCTCATTTTTGTTGCCAAACGTAATAAAATTTCCATATTCAAACTATTGAAAACCGTTGCCGCATCCGATGATTTCATATTTGCATACATACTCCCCAGCGCATCAAACTGAGCCTCCTCTGTTGCAACTTGTTGATCCAGCAAGGATTGCACGCGGGCCTCGACAGCTTCCAGGCTGGCAATTCTCTCATTCAAACGCATCTCAGCCGCAGCAACCAGGCTTTCCTGCAATACCAGCGCCTGTTCCCGTGAATCCAGCTCTGAACGTCTCTCGCTAAGGCGTTGCAAAACAGCCTCTTTTGTATCCGCCGTAGAGTTTTCTTCGTCAAAATATCTAAAATCACCATTGCTGTCTTCAACAACTGGCCGCGCATCTTCTTCCCGCGAAGTAGGCACGGGCGTATTGGTTGCAGAAAACAGATCATCAGCCGCCCGTTGTGCCGCGGCCTCTTCAATTGTTGACAGGCGGGCAGTCTCGGAATTGGCTTGTTGCGCTGCTGTTCCATCATTTGTCTGCACAGCAGGAACAGGTTGAGCCTGCGCATTTGCAACGTCCATACCTATCAACGTGTACCCCCCGTTGCTGAGCAGACCAATGCCCTTCAATAATACAAGGGCGCCCATGGCCACCAAAACAATCGGAAGAAGTCGAAGTGTTTTCACGCCGCGCGTCCCTTACGCCGTTCATGGATATCCAGTTGCTCCAGTGCCATTCCCGCGCGACGGGTCTCAACACGGGCAATGGTTTCTGATTGCCGGGCAGCACTGGTGATTTTTGAAATTTTCTCAACAACATTCTGTCCTGCCACCACATGGTTGGCCAGCTCCAGAGTAAATCTCTCAGCCTCCTCCAGGCGCGCATTCAAGGCATTGTCTGCCTCCCCCGCCACGTCCTTGAGCTGACCAATAGCACCATTGGCCATATTTGTTGCTTCAACCAGATCCGAAATCATATCGCGCATTGTTTCTTTGTCTGCATGAAGGGAGACCAGGCGCTTGTTGAGCACATAACAATAGCCAATCGTCAAAACGAGCAATATCGACACAATACTCTCGATGAGCAAACCAATCGGGAAACCGCCCATTATACTTTCTCCATCGTTTCATCCATGGCCTCAAACACAGCCATTGTTACATTTGGTGGATTTAAGGCACGCGACACGCGAACCGATACGTTTTTGCCAATGTGTCCCATCACCGCCTGGGTAATATCAATTCCCCCGGAGCGCAAAGTAATCGGATCAGAAGGGGATTGTTCAAACATTATCGTTTCACCTTTTTTAAGGTTCAGAACTTTTGACAAAGGCAGTTCCTGTTCATTCAAAACTGCCTCAATATCCGCATCAGCCGCATAAAGCTCGGTCGCCAAATGCCCCTCCCAGGTCGCATCACGGCCAAATTTTTCCCCCATGAAAACTTGCAATAACTGCTCACGAATGGGCTCAATCGTTGCGTAGGGAAGCAAAATTTCAACCTTGCCGCCCCGGTCATCCATATCAATTCTCAACTCAATAAGAATAGCCGCATTCGCGGGACGTGAAATCGCGGCAAATCGAGGGTTGGTCTCCAGGCGTTCAAGATTAAAAGTAATCTGTGTAAGCGGTTCAAATGCCTTCTTGGTGTCCTCAAGAATAAGCTCGATCAACCGTCGCGAAAGTGACATTTCAATGGTCGTATAGGGCCGTCCCTCGACCCGGATCACACCATTACCACGTCGACCGCCAAGCAACACGTCGATCATGGAATAAATCAACCCTGAATCAATGGTTAGCAAGCCATAATTTTCCCACTCTTCTGCCTTGATAACTGAAAGAATTGCCGGCAGGGGAATCGAATTAAGATAATCTCCAAAACGAACCGATGTGATTGAATCCAAAGAGACTTCCACATTGTCTGAAGTAAAGTTGCGCAGGGAGGTTGTGGCTAAACGCACCAGACGGTCAAAGACGATCTCCAACATGGGCAACCGCTCATAGGACACCAGAGCGGAGTTAATAAGTGCCTGAACTCCAGACAATTCCACGCCGTCAGCAGCGCTCGGATCAAACCCTAAAAGATTGTCAATTTCATCCTGATTGAGAACCCGGTCTACACCATCAGAATCTTCAGAATCGCCCCCCTCATCAATCATTGCCGCCCACTCAGCGGCCATGGCATCAGCCCCGTCATCATCCCCATCAGTGGAGGCAGAGGCGGTGTCATCGTCCAGATCCAGCCCCCATTCGGCGGCGAGTTTGTCGTCTTCCTCGCTCATAACTCCCCCTACTGCACCAGAATTTCTTTGAAAAGAATACTGTCAACTTCCACCGGATAAAGCGCCAGATTTACGCGTCGACGCAATTCTTCCTTCAAACGATAAATACCCGCTGACCCCTCAAGGTCCGAGCGCCGCAATTCGCGTAAATACACCTGAAACGCATCCAAAACCCGATTGATCCGTGGCTCAATAGCTGCTGCCATTTCCTCATCTGCAACCTCTAACGATACGCTCAGCTTCAAAAACTGCTCTGAATTCACTTCACTGGACAAATTGACCGTCATGACCGGCAGATCATAAAAATATGTTTCGGGCGCAACAATAACTTCTGCAACTCCCCCCTCACTACTACTGCCCGAAAATAAAAAGAAATACGCGGCACCCGCGCCTGCCAATATGACAACCAACGCGGCCACACCGATAATAATCAGCTTGAGTTTACCTTTTTTGGCTCCCTCCTCGCCCTCTTCACCATCAACCTCGGCGCCATTTTCTTCACTGGCGTCAGCCTCAAATTCAGCTTCATCCTCATCGACGTTTTTTGCAGCGTTTTTTGCCATATCAATCCGCGTTCAGTATTTCTGCTTAGCCTGGCAATCAGGCTTGTGACTTTATTAATGAAATTAGCTAAGCCCCCGATGGTTAACGAATGGTTACTATTCGCTCCGGTTAGGCAATTTTTGCCCGGTAATTTTTGCCCCACAAGTCATTTCACGGGCTTTGAATTTATCAGAAAAGCCATAACACTTTGAAATTTAACATTTAATTTTCTTGGCATGCCCTATGCATTGTTGTGGGCAGGTCAGCGGCTTGGGGAAGTCGTGTTGACTTAACCAACCGGGGGATCGCGCCAATGGAAAATGCGCAACTCATAGGACTATCGCGACAAATTGCACTCAGGAACCAACTGAGCGTAGTGGCCAACAATGTGGCCAACATTAATACCAATGGCTACAAGTCACAGGACCTTCTGTTTGAAGAGTTTGTGATGCCTGTTGCGTCTCACAATGATTTTTCTTTTGCAGATCAACCTCTTAGCTACACTCAAGATTGGGCAACCATTAATGATTTTTCCGGGGGAGCTATCGCTCAAACAGGAAACCCCCTTGATATTGCTTTGCAGGGGGAAGGGTTTTTGGCCGTTCAAACCCCTGCCGGGGAACGCTGGACCCGCGCTGGAACGCTAAAACTGGATAACACCGGCCTGCTTGTCGACAATAACGGTAATCCGGTTCTCTCAGAGGGTGGCCAGATTCGATTCGCCCCCAATGAGACAGACATTCAGTTTAATCAGGACGGCTCGATTCTCACCAGCCAGGGCAATAAGGGTTTTTTGCGCATAGTAGAATTTGACAATCCGCAAGTCCTGACCCGTGAAGGCGATAACCTGTATTCAGGTGGAGAGCCCATCGCAGCCGCCTCAACAAATGTTATTCAGGGCGCAGTTGAGCGTTCCAATGTGTCAGGGGTCATCCAGATTGCCGAAATGATCCGGGTAAACCGTTCATATCAGTCTATGGCCCAATTGATTAAGCGTCAGGATGAATTGCGATCTCAAGCAATTTCTGTCCTCGGCAATCCATCGAAATAAAGAACTTAGAACAGGAGATCCGCCATGAAAGCCCTATATATCGCAGCAACCGGCATGGCCGCTCAGGAACGAAACGTGGAAGTAATTTCCAACAATATCGCCAATATGCGCACCACTGGATATAAGCGTCAGCGCGCAGAATTTCAGGATATGATCTATCAGCAACACAGGCGGGCCGGTGCTCTTACCTCTGCTTCAGGGACCCAGGTTCCCGCCGGCATTGAGATCGGCTCCGGGGTAAAAACCGCCACCACCGCACGTATTATGAGCCAGGGCAGCGTTGAACCAACGCAAAAGGAACTGGATATTGCAATTCGCGGTGAAGGTTTGTTTGTCATTCAAATGCCCGATGGTCGCACCGCCTACACACGCGACGGGGCTTTTGAGCGCGACAATACCGGAAAACTGGTCACCATTGATGGTTTTGAAGTGCAGCCTGGCATTGTTATTCCAGACACTGCCCGCTCCATCTCGATCTCTGATGATGGTGTTGTTGAAGCTTTTTTGAACAACGATTCATCGGCCACCAACCTTGGTCAGATCCAATTGGCCCGCTTCGTTAATAAAACCGGCCTTGAATCCATCGGGGGCAATCTGTTCGTGGAAACAGGGGCCAGCGGAACCGCCCAGATCGGCATACCAAATGGCGACAATTTCGGCGGCACATTGCAAGGTTTTCTGGAACTGGCAAACGTCAATGCAGTGACCGAAATCGCTGACCTGATCGCCGCCCAGCGCGCCTATGAAATGAATTCACGCGTTGTCTCTGGGGCTGACGAAATGATGTCCTCCGTATCGCAGATGCGCTAGTTTTTGGAGCCTTAAGACTATGAACAACTTTGTCAAAACCACTATTCTCGCCCTTTGCATCCTGCCCGTTGCAACCAATGCAATTGCCGCTCCAATTTTGCGCGATACCATCACTGTCATTTCTCCGATTGTCACTGTCGGCGATATGTTTGAGGATGCTGGACTATTGGCCGAACAAGCCCTGTTTCGCGCACCGGCGCCAGGCACTGTGGGGCAGGTTTCAGTTCAGAACATTCGTATTGCCACCGCCAAAATTGGTGTTGAGAACTTTGATAATCCAGGGTTTTTCAATGTCAGCGTTGCCAGAAAAGGTATCAATGTGGACCTTTCGACCTTTGAGGCCCTGATTGCCGATGACCTGACATCCAAAGGCGTTTTGCGCAGTGGAATGAGTGTCACTGCCTTTTTGAACAGAGAACTTGCGATCATGTTCGCAGAAGATCGCTCCAACCCGGTCACGCTGCAAAACCTGCGTTACGCTCCAGGAAGCAACAGATTTTCCGCGCGCTTCGCCCTTGCCGGACAACCCAACCCGGTTGACATCTCGGGGCGCCTGGATTTTTCGGTTCTTGCCCCACACCTTGTGCGCGCACTGCCAGCCGGTGCCATATTAAAAGCAGACGACATTGAAATGCGCAATCTGCCTTTGCAGTTTGCAAGCAGTGCCGGGGTGCCAATGCTGGATCAACTGATCGGGCGTCAGCTGCAACGCAACCAGCTTGAAGGTGCTGCACTGCGTCTCAACGATATAAGCGAAACCGTCCTTATTGCCCGCAATGAAATTGTTACAGTATTTTTGAAAGCGGGCGCGATGACGCTGACTGTTAAAGGGCAGGCATTGGAAGATGCCTCTCAAGGCCAACCCATATCCATTTTGAACCTGATGTCCAACAAGGTCGTGCGGGGCATAGCTGCCGGTCCCGGCACAGTCCAAATCAGCACCACATCCACCAGTGTCGCCTCACTTTAATCAATCCATTCGGGGGAATGAAAATGAAAATTATTAAAAACCTTATTTTACTCGCCACACTCAGTATTCTGGGTGCCTGCTCTGCCGCTGAACGGCTAACTCAAATCGGCGCAACACCAGCTTTGTCCGCCATAGAAAACCCGACAGCTCAAGCCGGGTATCGCCCGGTCGTCATGCCCATGCCCGCTCCGGTTGTTGATAGCTATCAGTCCAACTCTTTGTTCAGAAACGGCGCACGCGGCTTTTTCAAGGATCAGCGTGCCCACCGCGTTGGTGATATTTTAACCGTCAAGATTGTCATTTCAGACAAGGCAACAATCTCCAATCAGACATCCCGCGGCCGCACCTCCACAAATTCTGCGGGCGTGGGTGGCGTGCTTGGTTCACTCTTTAGCATAGTGGCACCTGAAGTTTCCGCCGCCACCGCAATTGATGTTAACTCCGGAATAAATGACTCGGGAACCGGGTCGGTAAACCGCTCTGAATCCCTTGAAACAGAGGTTGCAGCCGTCATTACCCAGGTGCTGCCAAACGGCAATCTGGTAATAGAAGGACGGCAGGAGGTTCGCGTGAATTTTGAGGTGCGCGATCTGATCGTGGCAGGTATCGTTCGTCCCGAAGATATCGGGGCCGACAATACAATTGCCAGTTCAAAAATTGCCGAAGCACGCATTGCCTACGGAGGCCGTGGACAAATCACTGATGTCCAGCAACCCCGCTACGGTCAGCAGGTGCTCGACGCAATCCTTCCCTTCTAATTCAAAGGGACAAAGTTTCAGTCTGGCGCGCTTCCCCCGACTTTTGCGAGCCAGACTTTTTTTCCGGTGTTTCAAATTGCCAATAGCATGCTAAATATCGGAAAAACCAGAGAAAGGACGCGGCATGCCCCCGAATTGGCTGCGTCCTTTCCATTCTTTTGGACATTTCAAGGAATTCTCATGTCTTACAAAAATCTTGATCACCTGAACCAGACACTGCATGCCCTGAGCCACGCCATGGCCATTCTTGGTGCTGATGAGGCAACCAACATGCCCACTGGCGGTGGAGCAGAACGGGCAAATTCGCTTTCCGCACTGACGGCAATGCATCACGAGAAGGCCAGCGCACCCCACATCGCTGACTGGATAGAGAAAGCAGAAAATAGCAAACTCGATACCGATCAAAAACATGCCCTTGCCGAATTCAAACGTCTTTACGAGCAACGCACCTGCCTTCCTGCAGAATTTGTTGGCGCCAAGACCAAAAGCGCCATGAAATGTGAGCAGCTTTGGCGCGAATTACGACCCAAAGGGGACTGGAAGTCCTTTGCCCCGGCGCTTGGTGAAGTTATTTCCTTTGCCCGTGAAGAAGCCCAGATGCGCAGTCACAATACGGGCTTAAAGCCCTATGACGCCATGATCGACCAGTATGACCCGGGCAACAAAATGGCAGACATTGACCCTGTGTTTGCTGAATTGAAAGTCTTTTTGAAGTCGTTCGTGCCAGAAGCCCTTGAGATACAAAAGCAACGCCTCGCGGATCGCCCCTTAAAGCCCCTGAACGCCCCTTTTCCCGTTGAAAAGCAGCGCTCACTTGGTCAGTCGATCATGAAGCAAATGGGGTTTGATTTTAACAATGGACGCCTGGACACCTCTCACCATCCATTTTGCGGGGGCGTGCCAACTGATGTACGCATGACCACCCGTTATCAAACCGATACCTTCCTGCCGGGCCTGATGGGAATATTGCATGAAACCGGTCACGCACAATATGAGCAGGGACTGCCCCGCGATAACGCCCATTGGCCGCACAATCAGGCGCGCGGCATGGGCATGCATGAAAGCCAAAGCCTGTTTGTTGAAATGCAGATTGTGCGCTCCCCCATGTTCTGGAAATGGGTCATTCCTTTGATAAGCGAACACCTTGGCAGCCATGTTTTTGAAAACTGGGAAATCGAGGATGTTCTTGTCCACGTCAACCTGATCGAGCGTGGCTTTATCCGCGTCGATGCCGATGAGGTCACCTACCCTTTACATGTAATTTTGCGCTATGAGCTGGAGCAGGATCTGATCGGGCAAAAAATTGAGGTTCACCACATCCCTGAAGCATGGAACGCCAAAATGGAGGAATATTTGGGGCTTTCAACGCTTGATAACATGTCCGATGGGCCCATGCAGGACGTACATTGGCCCGCTGGCCTGTTCGGCTATTTCCCCTCATACACGTTAGGGGCCTTGATGGCCGCGCAGCAATGGGCGTCGCTGGTGAAACAAATCCCAACGGCA
Source organism: Alphaproteobacteria bacterium (assembly GCA_024279575.1). Taxonomy (GTDB): domain Bacteria; phylum Pseudomonadota; class Alphaproteobacteria; order Rhizobiales; family Devosiaceae; genus DROE01. Next base: position 15,529 of record JAJRRJ010000128.1, read on the forward strand.
CCATCGCAGATTGAACAGGGCAATTTCAATGAAATAAACGCCTGGCGCGCTAAAAATGTCTGGCAAAAAGGATCGCGGTTTTCAACCACACAAATGATGGAACAGGCGACCGGCGAGCCACTCAATCCTGCCTATTTCATTGCCCATCTGCAACAAAGATACGCCAAATAATGGATCAAAGCCTAATCGTCGCGATATACTTTTTCGCGGCGCTCGTGCTTTTCCTGTGCTTCAAGGGACATAGTTGCAACCGGTCGCGCATCAAGTCTTTTCAGACCGATCGGCTCCCCTGAGACTTCGCAATACCCATAAGTGCCCTCTTCAATCCGGCGCAATGCCGCATCAATCTTGGAAATCAGTTTGCGCTGACGATCCCGCGTACGCAACTCCAGCGTGCGATCGCTTTCCGATGAAGCCCGGTCGGCAATATCGGCATGCAAAACATTCTCTTCCTGCAAAGTTTCAAGAGTTCCCCGACTGTCCCGCAAAATGTCTTCACGCCATTTTGTCAACTTTTGCCGGAAATACTCAGACTGAGTTGGGTTCATAAACGGTTCATCGTCGCTTGGGCGATATCCCTCTTTTAGCAGCTTGGCATCCATATTCCAACGACTCCAACAAATTGCGACTGTATAAGGGTTGAAGAAACTCTCCGCAAGTCAGTAATTTGTGAACGAATGCAACCCGCTAGACGCGCTTGCTGAATCAACAGGATAACTATTTGGCATACATGCCGAATTTTGCCAGCTCAACCTGCGCCCGCAAATCAATATCATCAATAAGCGCTTCCAGATCAGGGTCCGCTTCCTGGCGCGCCCGGGTGACCAGCGCCATTAACCGGTGAAGTCGTCCCTCACTGACATTCCCGACCAGCAAATCCCGCTTTATTTCCTCAAGCGTATCCAGCAAAGATTGCCCGTGTCGAACGGCATTGCGCTTGCGCTCTGGTCCCGTGTCCACCCCTTGCAAAGCAAGAATCGCTTCAATTCCAGAACTTGGCGCCACCGGAACCTGCGCTTGCGCCGGGCGACTGGATTGGCTCGTTTCAGGTCGAAAAACAGCGCCCGCTGCCCCGCTACGCTTGGATTTTGCATTGCGATTGACGTTCGCACGATTGGTCGTTCCATCAATTCGCATCTTAGACAACGCCCTATGGTTAAAAAATCCTTACCGGCAAAATCTGCCGCCACCCCTTAACAATCAGTTAACAAACTCGGCAAAAATTGCTCCCTGCAGTGTTTTTTTACATTAAAAACCCCTCAACCCACCGCTTCCGAATAAACTTATCCTTTATAATCAATTGATTAGCACGAAAACTCACCACAAGCCGAACAATTGGCACGATTTTCGCAAAGCTAAAGGCAGTTATATATTTTGCACAATTTTTTCATGGGGATGAAAACTGGCTGCAAAACTGAAAATTCGGGGAATATCATCTATGTTGCAAATAACCGGCAGCCGAAAAAAAACTGAAAGCAAAGCGCTTTTTGCCATGCTTGCTTTCCTGTTTGCCATCTTCACCATCTTAGTGGCGCTCTCTGATGCGCAGGCAGCCAGTGCACGCATCAAAGATATTGTAGACATTGAAGGTGTCCGGGAAAATCAGCTCATCGGCTACGGTCTGGTTGTGGGTTTGAATGGAACTGGCGACAGCCTGAACAATTCCCCCTTCACCCGCCAAAGCCTCCAGGCCATGCTGGAACGACTGGGCGTAAACACACGCGGGGAAACCATCCGCACCGCCAACATCGCAGCGGTAATAGTCACCGCCAACCTCCCCCCTTTTTCAACTCAAGGCTCACGAATAGATGTCAGCGTGGCCGCCCTTGGCGATGCCAGCTCATTACAGGGGGGCACATTGCTGGTGACACCCCTTCTGGGCGCAGATGGCGAAGTTTATGCCATTTCCCAAGGTTCGGTTCTGATTAACGGCTTTGCCGCACAGGGCGATAGCGCCACCATAATTTCAGGCGTTCCAACCACAGGAAGAATTTCCTCCGGCGCATTAGTGGAGCGCGAAGTGGCATTTGATCTTGGTGCCCAGCGCTCCTTACGCCTGGCCCTGCGAAACCCCGACTTCACCACATCGCGACGCCTCGCCTTGTCCATCAATGATTTTATTGGCGCACCTGTCGCAACGCCGGAAAACTCTGCCACCGTGCGCCTCACCCTGCCCCGCTCTTTCAATGGCAATATTGTCGATCTCATCACTGATATTGAGCAATTGATAATCAACACCGATTTGCCAGCTAAAATTGTTATCGACGAAAACTCAGGTATCATTGTCATGGGGAGCAACGTGCGGGTATCAACGGTTGCCGTTGCGCAAAGCAATCTTACGGTGACAATCGCCGAATCTCCGCAAATATCCCAACCCAACCCCCTGTCACTGGGCGTCACCGCTGAGGTGCCCCGCACTGACCTTGGTGTTGAAATGGCCAATTCAAATCTGGCGCTGGTGCCCGAATCCGTAACATTGGCGCAACTGGTTGAGGGGCTTAATGCTCTGGGGATAAATCCAAGAGACTTGATTGCCATCCTTCAGGCCATAAAGGCCACCGGCGCACTTCAAGCAGAAATAGAGGTCCTCTGATGCAAACCCTTGCCACAAGCTTTTCATCCGGCGCGCTCGTTGGCGCCGATAAAGTCGAGCAATTTCGCAATCAGGCCAAGGAGCTGGAATCAGTTTTTCTCAATACACTGCTTTCTGAAATGTTTTCCTCCATCAAAACCGAAGGTGAGTTTGGCGGTGGCTATGCAGAAGAAACATGGCGTGGCATGCAATCAGAGCAATACGCAGCTTCTCTGGCGCAAAATGGTGGTGTCGGTATTGCCGACCAGATCATGCGCCAGTTGTTAAGCGCACAGGAGAACATGCAAAACTCAACATCAGCAAACCCCTATTCAAATACAGATACCAAGGTGAATTCATGACCGCCAACCATTCCGCAAAATCTCGCATTGCAAACTTAAGAACCACAGATGCCGGTATTTTGTGCCAGTCAACAAAATCCGCCTTGCAGGATCTGGCAAACATTATGAATCAGGAAACCACATTGCTGCGTAACGGCCACTATCTTGAGGCTTCACAACTTAGCGCACAAAAAGCCCGGATTGCTCAGGAATATGTGGGGCTGGCGCGGGTGGTTCAACATCAATCAGATCGTTTGCATTCCGAGGCGCCCACGCAATTGCGCAGTTTGCAGGATGAACACGAAAAACTGGCAACGCAAATGGCAGAAAATCTGCGGGTGCTGGCCACAGCCAAAACAGTCACTCAATCTATCCTTAGCGACGTTGCAGATTCGGTGAGCCGGTCAGAGCGCCCCAACACCTACGCTTCATCAGGCCAGTTAAGCACATCCTCAAACCCTGCCACCGCCGGCCTTTCCCTAAACAAATCCCTATAGCAGCGCGCTCAATTTGAGCCAATTTGCACCAGAATACTTTAGCTGATTGCATATGTTTACCCCGATGATGCCCAACAACAGGCCATCAGTATTGGTATTCATATGCAAAATCTGGTCTCCCCCGTATCAACGGGACTGCAACGCGAAGAAAAATATCAAAACATTCCCCGCCACCGCTGGGCAAAGTGGCGTGACAAACTGAACGAAGATGCGGGCCAAAAAAGTAGGGGTCAAGAAGCGCACGTCTCAGATACCTGTTCCCCGCAACCAGCAAAAAACCAGCCCAAACGCAGAAATTTTACGGTTACACCGCCAAATTTCAGTCCGATCCCGGATGTTCAGGCTACCCTTTTATTCAACGCTGCTTTGTTGAGGGAGCGTTAAGCATTAACAATTTGAACAAAAAACAGCTTAAATTTGTTCATAATTCATAAACTTGAGAAGGTCATACTGCCCCCAGGCCTCAGGAAGAGGTTTGTTTTAGTAATCGGTACGATGAATAGGAGTTCTCAATGTCCGTTACCCTTTCGCACGCAGTGCGCCAAAATCTATTATCTCTGCAAAACACGTCTGATCTGCTGTCCCAAACTCAAAACCGTCTCTCGACTGGTTTGAAAGTGAACTCAGCTCTTGATGATCCGACAGCGTTTTTCACAGCGTCATCTTTGAACAGCCGGGCAAACGATCTGAATCGTCTTCTTGATTCTGATGGGAACGCCGTTCAAACTGTTCGTGCTGCTGACGATGGTATTAAAGCCATTACCAAACTGGTTGAATCAGCACAGGCGACAGCCCGTCAGGCTCAGCAAAAACCAGCAGGTTCCGCAACAGCAACCACATTGACCGGTACAGCAACCATTGCTGATGATACAGCAGCAACACTTACCGGTACTGTAACAACACTGGCAGGTACAGACACCCTGGTCGGCGACCTTGGCTTCACCGCGACCCAAACCGTCACAATTACAGATGGTACAGCCACAAACAGTTATACAATTGGTGCAACAGATACGGTTGCTGATCTTATAACCGGACTTAACACTGGTAGTGCCGCTGTCACTGCATCGCTTAGCGGCGGCGCTCTGGTTATCACTTCTGATAATACAGATGACACAATTACACTGGGCGGTACAGCCAACGGTGATTTCGCTGGAATACTTGGTCTTAACACAACCGGAGTCGGCCCAACCAATGCTTCTGTTGCGGCGCTGACTGACACATTGTCCATCCAGGTAAACTCAGGAACTGCTGAAACAATCGACTTGAGTAGCATTGACACCAAAGCCGATCTGGACACAGCTTTGTCTAACATTACCGGTGTAACTGCCTCAGTAACCGGTGGTAACATCACTCTTGTTGCCGGATCCGCAGATGATTCCCTCACCATCGCCGGTGGCGACGGAGTTGGCCTGACCAACGGCACAACAGACGCACCGCGCAACGCTGATCGTAACACGCTGCGTACTGAGTTCAACAACCTGCGCACGCAGATCAACCAGCTGATCACCGATACCAGCTATAATGGTAACAACCTGCTCAATGGCGATAGCCTGTCGGTTATCTTCAATGAAGATGGTTCCTCCAAGCTGGATATTACCGGTGTGACATTCAACGCTTCTGGCCTTGGTATTTCAGAAGCTGGTACCGATGCGTTCCAGAACAACACATCAATTGACGGTATTTTGACCGAACTCTCCTCCGCGATCTCAACTTTGCGTTCGCAGGGCGGAACTTTTGGTTCAAACCTTTCAGTTGTTGAAGTTCGTCAGGAATTCTCCAAAAACCTGATCAACACTCTTGAAACAGGTGCTGCCAAGCTGACACTGGCCGATTCAAACGAAGAAGCTGCCAACCTGTTGGCATTGCAGACACGTCAGGCCCTGTCTTCTCAGGCTCTGTCCCTGGCTTCGCGGGCTGATCAGCAGGTTCTGTCACTGCTTCGGTAGAATTCACAAATCAATAATCAATATCAGGCGGGCCTTGGCCCGCCTTTTTTTATGCCTTCCCCGTTTGTTGCGTTTTCCTCTACCCTCCCCTTCCCCAATTCAGTTCCCTGACGCATTATGCAGGCCAAGATTCGTTGCTCTGGTGTGAAGGGACCCCCGATGCCGCTTAAAGTTGAACTCAAACCCAATGAACGCCTCATCATTGGCGCTTCGCTCATCACCAACGGCAACCAGCGCGCGCGCCTGTTTATTGAAGGCAAAGAACCTATCCTGAGGCAAAAGGATATCCTCTCCCCCGAATCTGCCGACACACCGGCAAAGCACGTCTATTTATCAATTCAACTGATGTATCTTCAGGAAGAGGGGAAAACCGATGAGCTGCACGCCAAATATCTTGAATTTGCCAACGACTTCCTTAAAGCGGCACCTTCCGCCCAATCATTTTTTGATGATATAAATAATGAAATTTTAACCGGCTCCCTTTACAAAGCTCTTAAGGCCACAAAACGACTAATAACGTATGAGCAGGAGCTTTTAGGCAGTGCAAAATCAAGCGGCAGCAGCTTACCAACAGGTAGCAAAACAAACAGCTAGTTCCACAGAACGCGAAGCGGATCTTTTGGCGCAATCAGCCCAAAGATTGCAAAAAATCCGTTCAGACTGGGACGGGAACTATTCGGACCTCGCCCAGGCCCTGAAATTCACCAACAACCTGTGGGGAATTCTCCTGGCCGCAGTTGTTCAGGAAGAAAATCCGCTCCCCGATCACATTCGCCAGAACGTCGCCAATCTTGGAATTTTTATTCTTACTCGCATAGTTGAAATTCAACTTGAGCCAGCGCCGCAAAAACTTGATGCAATTATCAACATAAATCGCGAACTTGCTGCCGGATTGCGCACAAATCCAGGCAAATAGTCGCAAACAGGTAAAAATTTACTGTAAGTTTCACCGTAGAAACACCTAAACCCCGCCAATTATGAGCGGGGTTTTATTTTGTCTGGCGTGTTAGCGCATATAGTTCACTAAAGAGAGTTGTGACACAATCGACATGGTTTGATAGCTGGCCTGCAATCTTACCTGAAGAGTTTGAATTCGTATTGCGACCTCTTCCAAAGACGCATCTTCCAACCCCGAAATCACAGTTTCCACCTGAGTGGCATAGCCGTTGTTCAGATCCTTGTAGCTCCCCATAGTATTACGCACAACGCCTAGTTCCATCGCAATAACCTCGACCGAACCGGGGCGATTATTATTGCTTTCAGCCAACCGGTCCATCTGTCGATCCGTCAGCGCATCATATCGTGCCTCAGCCGTCGTATCCCCAAGGGAAAACGTCTCAACAGCAACCGAAGCCAGGCTGCGCATCAATTCAAGAAACCCCTTTTCATTCCCCTCCACACCATATCCAACACTTGCCTTGTCGGCAATTCGGGCCGCAACGGATTTGCGCGGATCGCCACTGCTTGACCCTTCATACCAGACGACCGTATCCGTGGGTGTCGCCGCTTGCAGCGCTGTCGCACTGTTAAACGGGGGACCATCAACCCGTTGAATTGTTTCACCATTTCCATTAAAAAAATTATCCGCCGCTGCAAATACGGACGCTGCATTTAGTGTGGTTGACGTTTCACCAAGCAATTTATTTTGTAATGCCGCTTCAAAGTTTGCAGCTGTATCATCGTTGGTTGCTCCCACTTGAAACTCCCCCGCAGAAGGAGTAGCACTCAGCGTTGCGCTGAACTCCAGAGTTTTACTTGACCCATCAGGAAGTGTTAGCGAAACGAATACCTTTTCACCCACATTTGGAGGACTGTTAAAGGTAATATCCAGCGAAGGCGGGCCCCCGCCAATTGTGCCGGCAGTCACCCCAAGGGAATCTGTTGAAGCACCACTCAGCTTATACCCGAACGGGTGTGTTCCATCCTCATCAATTGTTACAACATTTGCTGCGCGCGATAATTCCAGACGCCCAAGGCCACTCGCCCCGGCATCCGCCGCCTTACGCTCTGAAACCACGGTTCTAAAGCCGTCGCGGCCCCCTTCCCCGTTAAGCAAAACGTCCATGCCTTTAACCGGAGGTTGTTCGGTTCTGTTCCCCGCAAACATATGACGCTCGGCAAACTTGGTATTCAACAAATTTATCAACTCATCCATATGCGAACGCGCATACCCTTGAGCGGTAGTCAGGTTCACCTGATTTTCGCCGGCAGAATCAGCGGCGGCAAAACTGCGCACTTCGCTTTCAATCGTATCTACCCGCTGGACAACCAGATCAATCAGATCCAGGCGTGTCCCCACCATGGTGATATTTTCCTGAAATGAATCAATGCGCGACAACTGATGGCGCAAATCAATACTGGTAGAACGTGTCCCCCCCATATCAGAGAGGGTTTGGGCCTTCTTTCCAGTTGCAAGTTGTACCTGTAAATCATCAAACGTCTGGCGCATCCGCTCTATATTGTAATAAGAAGAACTGGTTGAAAACATGGATTTATTAACGATCATTATTTCCGCCCCTAAATGCGCATCAACGTATTAAGCAGTTCCTGCACTGTGGACATTACCCGCGCATTGGCCGCATAGGCAGTTTGCAACTCCATCAACAGAGCCATTTCCTTGTCCACATCAACCCCGTATTTTTCGTCCATTCTGTTAGACAGGGCTTCCATGGAAAGCCCTTGCGTTGCCTGAACCGACTGTGTTTTTTCAATGGATGCGCCCTGAAACGACAACATTTGGGATACAAGGGCCGAAACATTGCCTGAAAGCTGATTTCGTCCCATGGATTTTGTCGACGTCACTTCACCTTGAAACTGAGTATCTGAAAGCGCATTCCAAATATGATTTGCCCTTGAAGCATCCCCCATCGGGGAATTCACATCAAACTTAACCAGCAAAGAATTATCCTGCTCGATAGCGGAATTGATGGAAATACGTCCGGCAAATCCGGTTTTTTGTCCGATACCATCAAGTGAATTAGAAAAGGCAGAGTTTGCTGTATCAACAAACAGAGGCAGGGCCAAATTTCCATCCTGCAGATTTGAGGCGGTAAAACTGGCATTCAAACCATCAATATCACTGGTCGCAGCTACGCCGTCATCAAGAACCCGCAAAACACTTCCTGCCGGATTGCTGACATTAATTGCCCCGCCAAGAGTTGCGTTCAGTGACGCTGCCACGGCAGCGATCCCGCCAGAAAAATCAAGCCCGATCGTGCGCACACCATCAGGACCAACATTATCCATCGGCAAAAGGCTGGCATCATCGACACGAACCACCCTGACTGTATTCGGATTCCCGCCCTCGGTATAATTTAATACAAAACTATTGCCCGGCTGTAGCGAACCCAAATCGATATCAAATCCGCTCTGTGCCCCTGAAGTTGCAGGACTTGAGGCAACATCAACATTGGACAGTGCCTGGGCAAGGCTTGCGGCAATATCATCAAGCTGACTTTGAGCTTGAACCAGAGAATCGTCCCGCAACTCGATCAAGGCACCAAGACGCCCGGACTGCAATATTCCCTGACCAACCAGATCCAACGGCAAACCAGCAGATGTTCTTAGGGAAAGTGACCCCACACCATTTTCACTTGAGACGCTGGAATATAAGGAATTTGCAGACAGCACGCCCCCGTTTGTAAAGGAAAACACCGACTGCTGGTTGTCTAAAATCCCCACCCCTGAACGGGTCAGCAACCTGACACTTCCATTGTCGCGATAAGTCGCATTGACATCAATCACCTCAGCAATCGAGGCAACCAACCGATCCCGCTCATCCAATAGCGCACTTCTTGCACCGTCATCGTAGGAAAATTCCGTCAACCGGCTATTTACCGCACGCAAATTGGACAGATCACCATTCAGGCCAGAGACGAGACTCTGCATCTGGGATTCAGTATCCCGCCTCAAATTCTGAATATTGACGCTTAATGCGTTCAGGCGATCAGCAAGAGCCCCCGCAGAAGTTAAAGCAGCTGCCCGGGTTGAAAAATCATCCGGGCTTGTGGCCATGGACTGAATTGCCGACTCAAAATTGGCATACATCGTATCAAGCGAACTGGCGTCTCCCGGTTTCCCCAGAAAGCTTTCCAGTTGAACCAGAAAATCGGCGCGCACCTGTGCATAGCCGGAGCTTGATATCTGATTGCCATAATGGCGTTGCAAGGATTCATCGAATGCTCTTGATATCCCGGCAGAACGCACTGAACTGGATACATCACCGCTTCTCTCTATCAGGGTTTGACTTTGCGAATGGTAGCCAGGTGTCCCCGCATTGGATACGTTACGCGCCAGAATTTCCAGCCCGCGCTGGGTAACATTCATGCCAGACAACGCATTTGATAATGACCCGGTCAGGCTCATCCCATACCCCTTTCAACTAAAATGGCAACAGCTTAGTGAATGCGCCAAGGCGCCTCCAAAGGCTGATTACCGCACCATATTTAACGCTTCTTGCAACATCTCATCCGATGTGGTCACAATCCTGGTTCCGGCAGCATAGGCCTGCTGGGTAACAATCAAACGCGTGAACTCTTCTGAAATGTCCGTATTTGAGGCCTCCAGAGACGCCCCCTGAATGCCGTTGCCATCATTGTCAAAAATTGCTTCGCCACTCTCGGATGTGGACGCATATGTGCCCCCATCCAGCTTTTTCAGCTGATTGGATGCATTGAAATCCGCCGTAACAATCTGCGCCCTCTCCACCGATTCTCCATTGGAATAAGAAGCGACAATTCGCCCGTTATTATTGATGGTCACCGAGACAAATTCACCGGCAGCAAATCCATCCTGCGCCAGTTGTGTTACCTGCGCCGTCCCGTTTGCATCATCAAACTGGGTAACGCCGCCGGACTGATGCTGTAAATCCAGATTTCCCAACGACACACCGTTTACGCTGACTGCAGGCATCGTCACAGTAGTGACCGCTGGTGACAAAGAACCATCTGCGGCAAAAGAATACTGCTGCCCTGAATTCTGCCACTTGGTTGCCGCCCCGACTGCAGTGCTATCGGTAAGATAAAACATATTCCACCTGTCAGCGGTGCCTGTGACCGGATTTTCAACTTTTGCCCAACGCATTTGCACATTAACCGGCGCGCCACTGGCCGAATAAACGGTAATCGCTCCCCCGGATATGGATTGGGAAAGGAAAGTATCCGAATCCGTTGCACTTATTGTGCCCGCCCCCGCCGTGGTTGGATCCACCGCATAGGAACCAACATTGAGCAAATCCGAGTTCGCAACCGCCTCATCATAAGTTGGCGTCTGCGGCACCTGAGGTAAATTCAATTTATAGTCGATAGTTGCCGTTTGCTTGGCCGGTAGAAATGAATTGTCAATTTTTATTACCTCTGGAACTGAGCCTGAAATATTTCCAGTCGTGCCATCGATCGGAAGCCCTTTCAAATAGTACCCCGCCCCGTTGACCAGATAGCCATCCGCATCAACCTGAAAGTCCCCACGGCGCGAATAATAGTTTGTACCGCCAAACAAAGCCTGCCCATCGTTCGTACCAACCTTTTCATCCACCACAAAAAAGCTCTGATTATTCAATGCCATATGCGTTTCTGAAGACGACGCAATAATGTCGCCACGCTCATCGTTTGTTGCCACTGAGTAGGCCTGAACAGCGCCTGACGTCTGCCGCCGCACAGCCGCCTCTGCGATCATGTCCACAAAATCTGTGTCCGTCCGCTTGAAGGCCGTGGTTTGTGAATTTGCAATATTGCCTGAAATATTTTCCAAAGCAAAGGCCTGTGCCTGTAGCCCAGAAACTGCCGTTGCCAGCGCACCATAAATACCCATACTGAATTACTCCATTTGCCCCAGACGCCCGAATGCGCCGATTCACCCCTCCAACACGCAAGATCAATGCCAAACACCTAACAGATTGATTTTTATAAGTTTATTGTAAAAGGCACCAGCGCAGACGCTGTTTTTGTGGAGTTTATTTCCCACAAAACCGGCACAATTTGCCGATCCAAATATCAAAAGGAGCTCTAAGCAAAACGAAAATGCAAAACTTGAACCCCGTGCCCAACTGTTCTAAATGCAAACTAATCGGTTTACAGTAACGCAAAATGACCAAACCCGGCAGTTTTACCCAAACCACAAAAAGGAGCAGCCATATTGCTATTTGAAAGCGCGGACGCATTTGTTGGCTCCACCTCTTACGCGGTAACAGCCTTTGGCATGTCCGGAGTAGGGAAAACGCGTGCTTCCGCCATGCTGCGCGCTGACAACTGGTTCCATTACTCCATAGATTATCGGATCGGCACACGCTATATGGGCGAATTCATTGTCGACAATCTAAAGCATGAGGCAATGAAGGTTCCATTTCTTAATGCACTGTTGCATTCTGACTCCATAGATATTTCATCAAACCTGCGTTTTGAAAACCTGGAGCCGCTTTCTGCGTATTTGGGTTCACCAGGAAATGCAGCACAGGGCGGTCTCTCCCTAAAAGAGTATCAAAAACGCCAGGAACAACACCGTATTGCCGAAATTTCTGCCATGCTGGATGTCCCCTATTTCATTACACGGGCAAAAAAACTCTATAACTACGACAATTTCATCGCCGATACGGGTGGCTCTCTTATTGAAATAGTCGATCCTGCCAGTGACAATGATCAAGTGATCAACGTGCTTTGCGCCTCAACCGCCCTTTTGTATATCCGAGGAACGGATTCTGATGCTCAGGCACTAATTGATCGCTATAAGGCATCGCCCAAACCCATGTATTATCGCCCCGAACTACTGATTCAAAAGTGGGCAGAATTCAAAAAAATCAACCATATTGAGCGCGATGAAGATGTCAGCCCAGCCGAATTCGGTGCATGGGGCTTTGAGGCAATTTTAAATGACCGCTTGCCCAGATATCAGGCATTGGCCGATCGTTTCGGATATACAATAGATGGGTCAGAACTCTCCACTGCCCGAGATTCCAAGGACTTTCTGGAACTCATGCGAAAGGCAGTTGCCAAACGAAATGAGCCTTAAACGGCACTATTCAAATGGAAACTGCCTCCCACGGATTTCGCTTAACTCCAGTTTTCCAAGAGGACTATTTTTGCCATGCCTATTCGTATTCCAAATGATCTGCCCGCCCGAAAAACCCTTGAACGTGAGGGAATTGCGGTTATGGATTCTTCCCGCGCCGCCCGTCAGGATATCCGCCCATTACAGATTGGCCTCCTCAATCTGATGCCAAACAAAGAGCGCACAGAAACACAATTCACCCGCCTTGTAGGTGCAACCCCCCTTCAGGTTGAATTGTCGCTGGTGCGCATTTCAGATCACAAATCCAAAAACACTTCTGAGGCACACCTCACCTCATTTTATCAAAAGTGGGAGGATGTGCGTACTCAGAAATTTGATGGGTGTATTGTGACCGGCGCGCCCATTGCCCACCTTCCTTTTGAGGATGTGAAATATTGGCCCGAAATGGTCGAAATCATGAACTGGACCCGCTCCAACGTGCATTCCAGCATGTTCATTTGCTGGGGGGTTCAGGCCGCACTGCATCATTTTCATGGCATTGCCCGAAAACCCCGCAAGCAAAAAGCGGTGGGCGTTTACCGCCATCAGGTACGCCAGACAAACTCGCCCTATCTGCGCGGCTTTTCTGATGATCTGGCAATCCCTGTTTCCCGCTCCCACGACATCGACGCCAATTCATTGCCCGCCAATTCCGGGTTGGAAATACTAATCGACAGCGATGAAGTGGGTATCTGCATGCTAAACGACCCCAAAAATCGCGCCATCCATATGCTCAACCACCTTGAATATGACAATCATTCGCTTGGGGATGAATTTGCGCGGGACAAAAAAGCTGGTCTTAATCCCGGCCTGCCAGTCGGCTATTATCCCTTAGATGACCCAACAAAAGCGCCACAAAACCGCTGGCGCAGCCACGGGTTTTTGCTGTTCCAGAACTGGATCAACGAGATTTATCAAACGACCCCGTTTGATCTTGAGCAGGTGGGCACCGACAAAGCCTGAATCACTTTGTAAGGGGGAACATGCAAGCGCTTGAAATCTAAGCGCTTGTATTCTGCCCCGACGCGCCTATTTTGTCTCTACATACTTTTTTGGAAACTAAAATGCCTCCATCGCCGACCAGTATCATCGACGAAATCGGCATTGCGCTCGATAATGTGACAGGTGCCGCCAGCGGAGCCATCACCCCCACAATGCGTCTAGGAGTTACCGGATTAAGCCGATCAGGAAAAACGGTTTTTATCACATCTCTGGTTCACAACCTGCTAAATCAGGGCCGTATGCCGGGGTTTTCTCCCATTGCGGAGGGTCGGTTTTTAGGCGCACGCCTGAGCGAACACCCAAACAAAACCATCCCAAGGTTTGCATACGAAAAGCACCTGGAAGCGCTAAGCGGAAGCCACCCCCAATGGCCACAATCAACCAAAACCATTTCCCAACTGCGCCTCACTCTGAAATTTCAAGGACAAGGTTGGCTGGCAAAACTAAATGGCCCCTCACATCTACACCTGGATATTATTGACTACCCCGGAGAATGGCTACTGGATTTGCCCCTTTTGTCTCTGTCGTATGCACAATGGTCAAAACAGGCCCTTGAGCGTGCGAACAATGCAACTCAAACAAAAGAAGCCAAAGCGTTTTTAGCCGCGCTTAAACCCCTGAAGCAAGCCGCACCCGCCAGTGAACCTGATGCACAAAATCTGGCGGAGTTATTTACACTGTATTTAAGAGCCGCACGCGCCACCGGGAAATCCATGTCAACCTTGCCCCCCGGGCGGTTTTTACTGCCCGGAGATATGGAAAACTCCCCGGCCCTTACATTTGCCCCCCTGCCTGAGGCTTTTGCAAACCGCAAAACCGATAGTCTTTATGCATTGATGGCGCGCCGGTATGAAGCCTACAAGGCACTGGTTGTACGCCCGTTTTTCAAGGACCATTTTGCCCGACTGGACCGGCAAATTGTAACTGTTGATGCCTTGCGTGCCCTCAATGCGGGAGCCGATGCAGTAACTGATTTGCAAAATGCCCTGGTTTCCGTACTATCCTGTTTTCGGCAGGGGGCAAATAATCCCCTGACGTGGCTTTTCGCCCGAAAAATCGACAAAATCCTGTTCGCAGCTACCAAAGCGGACCACGTTCACCACACTTCCCATGATCGCCTGCAAGCCATTATCAGCCAATTGGTAGCCAAAGCATCACAAACCGCAAATTTTTCCGGAGCGCAAACCAGAGCCCTGGCTATCGCCTCAATACGCGCCACAACCCACGGCACCATCAGCGATAAAAACGGTGATCTGGAATGCCTGGTTGGTATCCCCGAAAAAGGCGAAAAACTGGACGCCACCACCTATGATGGAAAAACTGAAATCGCTCTGTTTCCCGGCGACTTACCAGAAAACCCGGAATCAATATTTCAACCCACCCTTCAACCAGGCTTGCTCAATTTCTTGAGATTTTCACCTCCAAAAAACTCAGCATCTCCTAAAAGCAACAACCCCGGTTTTCCCCATATTCGACTTGATCAGGCATTGGACTTTTTACTCGGAGACTGGATGAAATGAGAAAACC